>QHYO01000037.1:8010-11523 GCA_003224135.1 Acidobacteriota bacterium
CTGCGCGCCGTGCGGCCGACGGCCTAGCCTTCGCGGCTGCGGAAATCCGCGGCATAGGCAGGAGTGGGAAGAGCAGGGTCGCAGCGTTCATCGCGAAGGGGAGCGTCCGCTACCAGACGCAATGGAACGACTCCCGCCCAGACTGGCAACGCGTAATCTTCGGCATCGTCTTCCACACCGCCCGTTCGAACCTTTGCGGAAATCTCTGTAAGCGGCAATCGTAAGATGCTCGTGGCTCTCAATTCTTTTTCGTTGGGTTGGCGCGCATCGTTCCAGCGCCCGGGCATGATTTTCTCCGTGAATGCCCGCAATGCATCCAGTTTTTCTTTAGCCTCGTCCACTATGGTGGCATTGCCAAGAGCGACCGCCGACCTGTAATTCATTGAGTGATTGAAAACAGATCGCGCGAGCACCAGCCCATCTGCCAGCGTGACAGTGATGCAGACGTTCAACCCCGTGCTAACTCCGCGCAGCATGCGGCTTGCCGCGGAACCGTGAAAATAGAGGGCGTCGCCGACGCGTGCGTACATCGTGGGAATCACGAAAGTCTGCCCATCCGCGGTGAAACCGACGTGGCATACGAAGCCTTCGTCAAGAATTTTGTAAATAAGCTCGCGATCATAGACTGCGCGCTGCGGTTCGCGCACGAGGCGCGTCCGGTCAGATGTCGCTACATGTTCTGGCATGGTATTCCTGGGATGAAACGTGGCGCGAAGCAAGTCCCTGCAGGACCGCTTGTTTGATTTTTAGCCGGCGCCGACGCGGCATGTGTGAACATTACTCCTGTGATGCTAGCACGGCGGGTGTTTTCCCGTTTCCCGCGAGTGTGAGAAACTAACGTCTCGAATTTTGACGAAGGGCCGTCTCGCGCGCCCAAGAGAAAAAGATGAGCACACCCGCTTTGCATGAAGCGATTTCCAAAACGTTCGATGTCTCCTGGGTCCGCGAACAATTTCCATCCTTACAGCTAAAGGTGAACGGGCAGCAAGCTGCATTTCTCGATGGGCCTGCCGGAACACAGGTTCCGCGGCAGGTGGTGGACGCCGTGCAGAAATATTTTCTCGAAGCGAATGCGAATACCTACGGTGCGTTTCTCACAAGCCGTCGCGCGAACGACACGATTTCAGGGGCCCGCGCCGCGATGGCGGATTTGTTCAACTCTTCCCCAGAGGAAGTGGTGTTCGGCCAGAACATGACCACGATCACGCTGGGGCTGGCGCGTGCGATCGGAAGGGAGCTCAAGCCGGGAGACGAAATCCTGCTTACGGTGCTCGATCACGACGCAAATTATTCTCCGTGGAAAACTCTTGAAGAAAAGGGTGTTGTGATTCGTACCGTGGACATTCGCGAATCGGATTGCACCCTCGATCTTGAAGACCTGAAGAGCAAGCTCAGCGCGAAGACGAAGCTGGTGGCGGTCGGCTACGCGTCGAACGCCGTCGGCACAATCAATCCGGTTGCGGAGATTACCAGGCTGGCGCACGCCGCTGGTGCGTTGAGTTTCATTGATGCGGTGCATTACGCGCCGCATGGCCCCATGGATGTGAAAGCGCTCGACTGCGACTTTCTGGTTTGCTCGCCCTATAAATTGTTCGGACCGCACATGGGGACGCTTTACGGAAAGAGAGAGCACCTGGAGCGCTTCAAGCCGTACAAAGTGCGTCCTGCGACGGATGCAGTTCCAGAGTGTTGGGAAACCGGAACGCAAGTGCAGGAACTGATCGCGGGGATTCATGCCGCGGTCGAATACCTCGCCGAGCTGGGGCGGCGCTGCGATCCTTCGGCGCAGGACCGCCGATCGGCGCTGCTTGCCGCGTATCGTTCGACCGTGGCATACGAACGCACTCTTGTGACGCGATTGATCGAAGGTCTGCTTGCGATTCCCGGCCTGCGCTTTTTCGGAATTACCGATCCCAAGCGCTTCCAGGAGCGCTGCTCGACCGTTTCGTTCCGGCTTGCGAAGGGAACGCCGACGGATGCTGCCACGTTTCTGGGGGAGCGCGGCATATTCGCGTGGGACGGTAATTTCTATGCGCTGAATTTGACCGAACGCCTCGGCGTCGAAAAGTTAGGCGGCGTGCTGCGCGTTGGTCTCGTGCACTACAACACGGTCGACGAAGTCGAACGATTACTCATTGGCTTGAGAGATTTTTCAACGTCCTAGCTCTCTTCGCTGGGTTGCCGAGGGCAAGATGACAGCCATAAAACGTAAACGAATAAATGGAGCGCTCATTCCATTTACGCTTCGTCCCAGAATGAACAAACGATCGATCACGAGTTCTTGCTCCAGCCACTTTGGGATTGAGAACCAATGCAAGGAGCGCAATCTGTGCGGCCGAAATCGCCCACAATTCCTGGCAATAGCAGCATAGGAATACTGGTGACGGATCTAAGCTTAAGTCTGAGGAAAAATGACCAAACGACCTAAACCGATTGTGTTGACTGTGCTTGATGGCTGGGGCTACAGAGCGGAAACGCAGGGAAACGCGATTGCTCTTGCGCGCAAGCCGGCCTACGACCGGTTGATCAAGGATTTTCCAAACACGCTGATTCAGACTTCGGGGCCCGCGGTGGGGCTACCTGAGGGTCAGATGGGAAACAGCGAAGTGGGCCACCTGAACATCGGCGCGGGCCGCATCGTGCACATGGACATCACAAAAATTGATCTCATGGTGGCGAACCAGCAGCTGGACCAAGTGCCGTTGTTTCAAAAAGCGATGGAACGCGGGCGGCTGCGGCAGCTTCATTTTCTCGGACTGCTGAGCGATGGCGGTGTCCATTCACACATTCAGCATCTTTTTGCGTTGCTCGAAACGGCGAAGCGGCAAAAAGTGGAAACTGTTTTCGTGCACTGCTTCATGGACGGACGCGACACCCCGCCGCACAGCGGACGCGATTTTGTGCAGCAACTTCAACAGAAGATGCGCGAGCTTGGAGTGGGAAAGATCGCGACGCTGGTGGGACGATACTACGCCATGGATCGCGACAATCGCTGGGAGCGCATCGAACTCGCTTACCGCGCGATGGTGCATGGCGAATCAGAAACGCGTACTTCCGATCCCGTCGCTGCTCTGAACGCGAGCTACGAAGCCGGCGTCACCGATGAGTTCGTCAAGCCCATTGTCGTCATGAACGAAGAGGGCTCTGCCGCGAAGCCGGTTGGACTGATCCGCGATGACGACGCTGTGATTTTCTACAATTTTCGCGCCGATCGTGCGCGTCAGATGACCTATGCGTTGGCCGCGCCAGATTTCGACAAGTTCGTGGACGCGAAACGGCCGAAAAATCTTTTTTACGTGGCCATGACACAGTACGACAAAAACTGGCCGTGGCTGCAATCAGTGATCAAACCGGACAAGCTCGAACAGATTCTTGCGCAAGTATTTGCCGATTTGAATTTCAAGAATTTGCGCACCGCGGAAACCGAGAAGTACGCTCACGTGACCTATTTTTTCAACGGCGGAGTCGAAAAACCGTTCTTCGGCGAAGAGCGCATTCTGGTGCCGTCCCCTA
>QHYO01000357.1 GCA_003224135.1 Acidobacteriota bacterium
CTGGTATTCGCCAATTCTGTTCGCCAAACCCTGGATGCGTGAAATGGGCTACGACCCGAACGACAAAGCCAGCGCCGAGAGAATGCGTAAAAGCGCCGGACCCGCCTACCTCGGATCCCTTATCGCCAGCGTGGTGTCTGCCTTTGTCCTGGCCTTGTTTTTGCACGAGATGCACGTGCAATCGCTCGAAATCGGTCTGCTTGTCGGCTCCCACGTATGGCTCGGCTTCGTGGCCACAGTGCAGCTCACCGGCGCCCTCTTCACAAAACAAAGCATGAAGCTCTTCGCCATCAACACCGGCTACCAGCTCGTCTGCTACCTCGTCATGTCCGCCATCCTGACCATCTGGCGATGATGCCAGCTAGGCGCCCTTCCAGTGCTTGGGTAGTTGGAGTTCGAATTTCCCATTCGACCTTTCGCCTTTCGCATCACTTCTCACGCTCTTAGAGCCGCTGCGCGCCCGCCAAATTTGCTAAACTATGTACAGAATGTCCGCGCTCAACCAGATCGCAGGTTTTGACGCTACCGGCTCGCGCCACCCGCGCCGCAAGACGTACGGCGTAAACGTCGGACATGTCCGTGTCGGCGGCGGTGCCCCTATCGTCGTCCAGTCCATGACCAACACGGACACCGCCGATGTAGCCGCAACGCTCAAGCAAACTCTGGAACTCGCTGAAGCCGGATCCGAAATCGTTCGCTGGACCGTCAACGTCCCGGAGGCCGCAGCCGCCGTCCCCGAAATTAAGAAGGGCCTTCTCGCAGCGGGCTGCAATGTCCCAATCATCGGCGACTTCCATTACAACGGGCACGTCCTGCTCACAAAATATCCGGACTGCGCCAAGTCTCTCGATAAATACCGCATCAATCCCGGCAATGTTGGCGCAGGCCAGCGCCGCGATGAACAGTTCTCCACCATTTGCAAAGTCGCGCGCGACAACGGCAAGCCAGTCCGCATCGGCGTCAATGGCGGCTCGCTCAATCAAGAGCTGGTCATGTTGAAAATGCAGGAGAACACCGACAAGAATCTCGGCAAGGAATCCGAAGAGATCATCAACGACTGCATGGTGCTTTCCGCCGTGCAATCGACGGAACTCGCGCTCGAGACCGGTCTGCGCAACGATCAGATTATTATTTCCTGCAAAACCTCCCGCCCGCGCGACCTCATCACCGTCTATCGCGATCTCGTCAGCAAAACCGAACAACCCTTGCACCTTGGCCTCACCGAAGCCGGCATGGGCACCAAAGGTCTCGTCTGGTCCGCCGCATCTCTTGGCGTGCTGCTGTACGACGGCATCGGCGACACGATTCGCATCTCGCTCACTCCCCGCCCCGGCGGCGACCGCCGCGAAGAAGTCTACGCCGCGTGCGAACTGCTCCAATCGCTCGGCCTGCGCTCCTTTTCGCCGAGCGTCACCGCCTGCCCAGGATGCGGGCGCACCACCAGCTCCACCTTCCAGGAACTCGCCGAACGCACGCAGGACTACATCCGCGAAATGATGCCCACCTGGAAAACGCAATACGAAGGCGTCGAAACCATGACCCTCGCGGTGATGGGCTGCATCGTCAACGGCCCTGGCGAATCCAAAGCTGCCAACATCGGCATCAGCCTTCCCGGCACCGGCGAGGCCCCGCGCTGCCCCGTCTATATCGACGGCAAAAAAGACGTTACTCTCGAAGGTACCTACGACGAACTCGCCGCCGCTTTCCAAAAACTAGTCGACACCTACATCTCCACCAAATTCCCCCGCAAAACTGCGGAAGCCCTCTCCCGTTAACACATCCTCAGACCGGCTTTGATTAGCGTAGCGGTATAGCGACAGCGCGGAACGAGATGTGCGAATTATTCGGGGTGGTGATGAGTGCATTCTCCAGTACTTCGCCGAGCGAAACCGGGCGAAAGAACCGCCTATGTTAGAATCGCCTGCATGAAGATTTCTCGAGAAGATGTGGTGCGGGTTGCGGAGCTCGCTTATCTCGATCTGAGCGAGACGGAGCTCGAAACTTATCGCGCGCAAATTGACGAAATCCTCGAATACATCGGCAAGCTGAACGAACTCGACACTGCGAACGTCGAGCCGATGGCACAGGTCCTGACCGATGACCAAACCGCCGACGCTACCCTGCGCGAGGATATTGTCGTTCCGTGCGGAATCGCCGCCGAAGTCTTGAAGCAAGCGCCCGATCCCGAGCCGCCGTTTTTCCGCGTGCCCAAGGTGATTGAGAGATAGTGGCGAGTGGCGAGTGGCGAGTGAAAATGACGATGACCTGGACGATTGACGGGGTGAGAGAGGGACTGGCGGCGAAGAAAATCTCCGCCCGCGAGCTCACTGGCGATTTCTACAAACGCATCGAGACGCGCAATGCGGAGTTGAATGCCTACCTCGCTCTTTCGCCCCAACGCGCGTACGCGCAAGCCGATAAAATGGATGCCCTCGTCGCCGCCGGCAAACCGCTGCCTCCGCTGGCCGGTGTTCCGGTGGCGATAAAAGACGTTCTGAGCACTCGCGGAATCACCACCACCTGTGGTTCAAAAATTCTCGAACACTATGTCCCGCCCTACGACGCTACTGCGGTCAAGCGCCTCGAAGAGGCAGGCGCGGTAATCCTCGGCAAAACAAATTGCGACGAATTCGCCATGGGCAGCTCCAATGAAAACTCCGCCTACGGCCCTGTGAAAAATCCGCATGCGATGGACCGCGTTCCCGGTGGCTCCAGCGGGGGTTCCGCTGCCGCGGTTGCCGCGGGGCTGGCCGTCGCCTCGCTCGGCACCGATACCGGAGGCTCCATCCGCCAACCCGGAGCGCTCTGCGGCATTCCCGCGATGATGGGCAGCTACGGCCGCGTTTCGCGCTACGGCCTGATCGCGTTCGCTTCCTCGCTCGATCGCATCGGCCCTTTCGCCAACAATGTGAAAGATGTTGCCGCCATTCTGCAAACCATTGCCGGACGCGACGCCAACGATTCCACTTCCACCACCGCGCCGGTTCCGACTTACGCCGACGAAATCTCGAAACCGGTAAAAGGGATGCGCATTGGCATCCCGCGCGACTATTTCGCCGAAGGCCTTGACAGCGGCGTCCGCGACAAAATCGAAAAAGGCATCGAGCTTCTCAAAAAACTCGGCTGCGAGCCGGTGGACATACGCATGCCCCACACGGACTACGCCATCGCCACCTACTACATCATTGCCACCGCGGAGGCGAGCTCGAACCTGGCACGTTATGACGGTGTTCGTTACGGATTGCGCGTCGACGATCCCACGCTGCTCGGCATGTACCGCAAAACGCGCGGTGCCGGCTTCGGCCCCGAAGTGAAACGCCGCATCGTCCTTGGCACTTATGTTCTTTCCGCCGGTTACTACGACGCGTACTACCTGAAAGGCCAGAAAGTGCGTGCACTAATCGCACAGGACTTCCGCGATGCGTTCACAAAAGTGGACGCTATCGTCACGCCCACTTCGCCCGTGCCCGCATTTAAACTCGGCGAACGCACCAGCGATCCGCTGCAAATGTATCTGGCGGATATATACACGGTTACCGGCTCGCTCGCTGGCGTGCCTGGAATTTCCCTTCCGTGCGGCAGAAGCTGCGGAAAGCTTCCCGTCGGGCTGCAGCTCTTCGGTCCGGCTTTCGGCGAGCCGCGCATTCTGCAACTCGCCCACGCCTTTGAACAGGCGGGCGGCGCCTCAATCTGAGTTGCGTTTTCCTGAGTTTACGTTTTCGAAGATTTGCCCCATGCCGGATCTTCAATTTGCCTTGGAAAAGCTGCGTCGCGCCCAGGACGGACTCCTTCGCGCGGCTGATTCCGTTCCATCCGGCGATTGGAACATTCCCCCGGAGGTAAACGCGTGGTCCGCAGCGCAGCTGGTAGCGCATCTCTGCCAGGTAGAGCGTGGCGTATTGGGCTACGCCGACCGCGTCATCCGCAAAATGCCTCGGCCGGTTCCGCTTCTCAACCGCTTCCACCTTCCCTTGGTGATCGTAGAGTTGCGCCTCATCCGGCGTAAAACTCCCATCCCGCTCGACCCGGAGTTGTTCGCCGCCAGCAAAGAAGCCATGCTCGCTGAACTGCGTAGTGTACGGGAAAGGACACTGGCGTTCCTCGAAGAGACATACGACCGAAATCTAAGGGCTTACTATTGGCCCCATCCGTTTCTCGGTAAGCTCAATTTTTACAACTGGTTCACATTCATAGCCGCGCACGAGATTCGTCATACCAAGCAGATGGTAGAAATCACGAAAAATCTTCCAAAACGCGTAGTAACTTCGTAGAAGTAGTAGATTGTCCACACTTTTTCGCGTGCCAGCTGGAGCCTCCTGCGGCTCGAAACCTACAAGTTCGCCGCTAGAATAAAGGCGAATTCGAAAGTCTAGCGGAAAAGTACTAGGCCGCAGGTTTCCTGGTAAACGAAACGGAACGACTATTGCAGGAGAAAAGTGCAGCGCTTAATCTGCAACCAGCATCTAATTGCTGTGTTAGACAAAGTAGAAAGAAACGGCAGCGAGCGCGGTCCAGGAGCAAGGCAATGGTAACCGTCAAGTCGAGCCAGAAAATCTTCACCGATTCGGAAGTGGCAAGTCTGACCGGGATCTGCATCGAGCACATCCACAATTTCGCCAAGAGCCGCCATCTGGGATTCATCGCCTTCCCGAAGTGCACGCACTAAACAGCGGCTCCCGGCTGCAGGAGTTTCGTGCCCTTTCTTGCTCGTGACCGTGTGATTCGACTTCCGTCGGTTATTCTTCCCGCCCATTTCGACCTAATGCGCGTACCGCAAGCGACGTCGTCCCTTCGCCCAAGGAGGAGCTATAGTTCCTCTTTGCCGACAAAACCGGATCCTCTAAACTAGTTCAAGTGTCCCATTTTGAGTAACATCCGCGGCTTACGGCCTGCAACAATGCCCGTTCGGGCTTATGCTGGTTGCGCCTTTGTGAGTGACCAAACGGTGAGTTCACGACGATTTGACGCCATAGTTCTCGGAGCCGGTGCTGCTGGCCTCCTCTGCGCAGCGGAGGCCGGCAAGCGCGGGCGGCGAGTCGCCGTGCTCGAACGGGCGGAGCGCGCTGGCAAAAAGATTCTGATTTCCGGCGGCGGTCGCTGCAACTTCACGAACATTCATTGCAACTCGGAAAATTTTATTTCCGCGAATCCACACTTTGCGAAGTCGGCGTTAGCCCGATTTACACCCGCCGATTTCATCGCAGTGGTCGAAAAGTACCGAATTCCCTACCACGAAAAAACGCTGGGCCAGCTTTTTTGCGACCGCTCCGCTCAGGACATTACCGGGATGCTCGAATCCGAGTGCCGCGACGCTGGGGTAAAGATTTTTCTGAATGCGCGCGTGTGCGAGGTTGCGAAAACCACGGAATTTGTGGTCAGAACAGAGTCCGAGGCATTTCGTGCGCAGGTGTTGGTGGTTGCCACGGGCGGGCTTTCGATTCCGAAGATGGGCGCGACGCCATTTGGCTACGAACTGGCCCGTCAGTTTGGATTAAAGATTCAGCCCACCCGGCCAGCACTGGTGCCTCTGATTTTTGGCCGCCATGCGCAGAAGCAGTATTGCGATTTGGCGGGAGTTTCGGCGGAAGTGATTGCGAGCGCCGACGGAGCCGCGTTCCGCGAAAAAATGTTGATCACGCACCGCGGACTGAGCGGCCCGGCAATCTTGCAGGTCTCTTCTTACTGGGAGCGCGGAGGGCCGATCAGCCTGGACCTTGCGCCGGGGCGTGAAGTCACGTTGGCAGTTCGCGAAGCGAAAACCAGGAACGCATCGGCATTGCAGTCCGCATTTCAGGGAATTTTAGCGAAGCGATTTGCCGAACGCTGGGTGGAGTTGCACGAGCCAAAAGCGTTGACCAACCTAGACCTTGCGAAGTTCGAGCAAGAGATTCACACCTGGAGCGTAATACCTGTCGACACAGAGGGTTACGAGAAAGCGGAAGTGACGGCGGGCGGTGTGGACACGGACGAACTATCGAGCAAAACAATGGAGAGCCGGAAGGCGCCGGGGCTGTTCTTCATTGGAGAAGTTGTGGATGTCACCGGCCATTTGGGTGGCTTCAATTTCCAGTGGGCCTGGGCGTCAGGAGCTGCCGCCGGCCGATCCTTGTAAAGGACAATCGACTTCCGGACTGCCGGGTTCGAAACGTTGCTCCGCTGAAGTCCAATATCCGAAAAGCGGGGCACTCGCTGAGGCTTGTACGCTGTCTCCCGTGTCTTCGGGTTGACGAGCAATTCATACCGAA
>QHYO01000358.1 GCA_003224135.1 Acidobacteriota bacterium
AGTTCACGCACTCCATCGCCAGGCCATACCTCGAAAACGCATCGTCCGGTTTTTGCGCGACGAAGGATTCCAGCAACTCTCGCCGGGTTTTCTTTTGGCCGGTCATGGTGTGCAGGTAGTATAGCGGCTGGAACTAAACGACCAAAATCGCGACCGAGCCGAGGACCGCATGTCGAAGAAGAAGAAAGACGTGCCACGCAACGAATCCGCATTGAAGGCCAAGCGCATCAGCGCTTCGCGTTCGGAAATGGCGGAGGTGGTGCTGCCGGCGATGACGAATCCGCTGGGCAAATTGCTGGGGGGCCACGTCATGCATCTCGTCGACATTGCCGCAGCGATGGCAGCCAGCCGCCATTCAAACAGCTATGTCGTGACGGCTTCCGTAGACTACATCGACTTTCGCAACCCGATCAACATCGGCGAGATCGTCACACTGAAGTCCCAGGTGAATCGCGTTTTCCACACCTCGATGGAAGTCGGCGTGAAAGTTTTTTCCGAAAATGCCCTGACCGGCGAACGCAAGCACACCACCACCGCATACGTAACATTTGTCGCCATCGACGCGATAACTAAGGAACCGAGACCCGTCGCGCCATTGATTCTAAAAAGCGCTGATGAAAAACGCCGCTGGCAAGAAGCGGGTGCGCGCCGCAAGGCGCGGCTTGCGCTTCGTTACAAGAAGCGCCACGAAAAGGACTAATCGCGCCCGCCTTTTTCGTTCTTCGAATTCGATTTCGTTTTTTTGGACTTCTACTTGCCCGCAACGGCCCCGACCCAGATCGGCGTGCTGGTCGGCTGCGGACTTCCGCCAGCAGGCTCCTCTGTGATGGCCAAAGACTTGGTTCCGCTCGGCGAATCCGGCGGATTTGCAACGAGCAGGTCGAACGTTCCATCCGCATCTGGACGCAGCGTCATCGAGGGCATCGGCTTTGCCCCCGGCGCCTTGGGAATCAGCCACAACTGCAGCGTGCGATTTCCGGACGGCATCGGAAGCTTCTGCCCCGAAACAACGATTCCCATGGAGTGATGCCATGTGGCTTGAAGCTCCGGCATGCCCTTGGTGCCTGCGGACATCGCAATCTTCATTGATCGTGGGTCGGTCAGGATGAGGGCTTCACGCTGGGCCCACGCCAATCGTCGCGCCGATTCTTGTTGCAACTCCATCTGGGCCGTCAGCGCTTCTTGCGTCTTGCGAATTGTTTCCCGCAGCGAATGCGCTTCATATGCATTGTAAAGTGCAAAGAATAAAACTGCCGCGACTGCGCCCCACATCCACAAGGGAATAGCGGATTTGGAAATAGCTGAGGTGTATGCCTTCGCCGCAGCGGCTTCCGCACGCACTGTCTGCAGCAACCGTCCGCGAAGCATGTCTAAGGGCGCAGCCTCCGGAGCCAAATACGCCAGCTGGCTAACGAGCAAGCGCGCGTCTTCGAGAGCCCTTGTGCATTCTTCGCAACCCGTCGCAAGGTGCGCACCAACTGCTGCGCGTTCTTCGGCATCAAGTGAACCAAGCGCGTATGCTTCGATCAACTCACGGAAATGGTCGCGGAATTGGCCAGCGTTATTCACGACGTCGCCTGCAATCCTTCCTTCAATCTCAAAAGTCCGTTGCGAATCCAGCCTTTTACCGTGCCCAATGGCTCTTGCAACGCATTCGCAATCTCCGCATGACTCAACCCTTCAAAATAAGCCAGCTCGATGGCGCGCTTCTGCTTCGGATTTAGCAAAGCCACCAACTCGCGCACGCGTTTCGCACGGCGCTTTTCATCAAGGGAACCTTCAAAGTCAGGAATGGCAACGACTGGCGGCAGCTCTTCAGCTTGCTCTTCGCGCCGCCGCTGCCGTTCGCTCTTCAGCCGCAGCTGATCCAGGGCTCGATTGCGCGCCAGTGTCAGCAGCCAAGGCAAGAAGGGCCCACGCGAACCGTCATACTGCGCTGCATTGCGCCACAGATGGAGAAATACGTCCTGAACGACCTCTTCGGCTGTCGATGCCTGTTGAAGAATGCGCAAAACCAGTGTGTACACTATGCGGGAATGGCGGTCGTACAGGTCTTCGAATGCGCTGACGTCCCGTTGAAGAAGCCGGTTCACCAGTGCCGCGTCGGGCGACACTTCGTTAGATTCCGACGGCGTGAGGACCGCAAGGAACACGTTCGGGCTGCTTCTTCTCCTATAAAGCATACGCAAAGAGCCGCGATCTGGATGAGTCCGCAACTCTCTGGGACTTCAGCGATTCTTTTAACCGATTCGAATCGTGTCCGCAATTGCCATGGCGTGTTCGACGCAAGCGCCGATGGAGGGTCCTTTCCAGTAATTGCCGATGATCCACAGCCCCGGAATTCTCGCGACAGCATCCTGTATCGTCTTCAGCAGATCGAGATGGCCCAGATCGTATTGAGGGATAGCCTTCAAATATGGAGTGACGCGGTGCACCGCAGGATTGCCAGTAATTTGAAGTATCGGCGCGATTTCGCGGTGCACCAGAGCCGCAAGTTCTTCTCGCATAAGGGAAGTGGCCGTCGGGTCCGTGGCTCCGCCAACAAAGCTGGTAAGCAACACGTGCCCTTCCGGCGCGCGGCCTGGAAACACGGACGAATTCCAGACGGTGCCCAACGTCCGTCTTCCCGATGACCGCGGTACCAGAAATCCAAAGCCGTCCAACGAATGGCGCACTTGCTCCCGTCTGTAGCCCAGCGAAACCACCCCCACCGGCGCATAGGAAATTTTCTCCAGTGCGCCACTCGCCGCCGGAGCGATGTCTTGCAACATCTGCGCGCTCGCGGTCGTGGGTGTCGTCACCACAATCCGGTCGCAGGCTAACTCCTCGTTTCCTGCAGAGCTTTGGATTTTCAGGTGGAAGCCGCGCTCAGCCTGCCGTACTTCGCAAATCTCAACATTGCAACGCAAGGCCGGTCCAAGACCCGTCGCCAGAGCTCTTATGAGTGTCTCGTTTCCCGTTCGGAACGAAAGTAGTCCCGGTCGCGGCCTCGATCGAGTGACAGTCTCCTGGCCCGCGGCTTTTCCCAGAATCAGGGCTCCACGAATCACACTGCCCGCGGTTTTCTCTGCTTCGTAGAGCTTCGGAAATGCAGCGCGCAGGCTCAGTTGTTCCGGATCGCCTGCATAGATTCCGGATACAAACGGTCCAACCAGCCGATCCAACAGTTCCGGCGAAAATTTGCGTCGCACGAATGCCGCAATGGACTCGTCTGTTTCAGGAGGAGATGTTTTGCCGAGCACGTCTCTGAGAAAGGAAAATTTCGTGCTCCAACTCAACAAATTGGAAGTCAGCAAAGCGGGCGAGCGCGGCACCGACACAAGCTTGTCGCCAATCAGCACGTAGCGCGGAGCACGATGTGGCGCTTCAAGCAGCTCTCCAGCCAACCCTAGATCATCGCAAAGGTCAGCAAGCCCGCAAGTCGAACTGAAACTTTGTGGACCTAGCTCGAATAAATAGCCGCCCTCTTCAATGGACTGGATGACTCCGCCCGGCCGCGAAGCGGTTTCAAACAGCAATACCTTTTGACCCGATTTGTTCAGTGCATGTGCGCACGTGAG
>QHYO01000359.1 GCA_003224135.1 Acidobacteriota bacterium
ATATGCGGATCGATCTTGAGACCCCGTTCCAGCACGGCAGCGGCCTTCTTAAATTCGCGCTGTCTTAGATAGAGCGCGCCAAGGTTGTTATAGGCCGGCGCAAGCCGGGGAGCGATCTCCAAAAGGGATTCATATTTCGTTGTTGCGGCGGAGAGGTTGCCCTGTGCTTCTGCTGACTTTGCTTCCGCATAAAGCTGCTGCACCCTTGCGTTGTCTTGTGCCGCCCCAGATTGCGCAAGGGCCGGGCTTGCACAGCACAGCCATACCAGCATCAAAAAGAATGCCGTCGTCGTCGTGTTCATGGGCGGATCGAGGCGGTGCGAACGTGCCATACCGTCGGAATTTTACACCCATGGATGGCAGTCCACCACCGTACCAAAGCCATCGGCGTGGCTCCATGTATTGCCCCGTGTAGATGCGCATGCTAACCTTCGCAGAATCCGTAGGGGTGTGGTCATGCAAGTCGCTGACAGTGGACTTCGGACTAGAAGTTTTGGCGCTTTTGAGGTTGATCTCAAGTCAGCCGAACTCCGCAAACACGGCATTCGAATCAAACTGCAAGAGCAGCCCTTCCAGATATTGGCATTCCTCATGGAGCATGCCGGTGACGTTGTAACGCGCGATGAACTCCGCCAGAAACTCTGGGCGGAGCACACCTTCGTCGATTTCGATCGCAGTTTGAACAAGGCGATGACCAAGCTGCGGTCAGCGCTAGGCGATTCGGCGGAGAGTCCCCGTTACATTGAAACTGTTCCCCGCCACGGGTATCGTTTCCTCGCCGAAGTCCATGCCCATCGTGACGAGCTTCATGGGATCAGCGCTACCCAGGTTTACAGCGCAGCTTCGCTCGACGTCCCCCTCCAGGCGTTGACACCGTCAGGAGGACGATTAGAGCGTGCCTTACACGCATCGTACTTCGCAATTCCGCATCGTCGGCGGCGTAACTACACCATCGCAGCTGCCGGCCTTGCCGCGATCCTCGCGACGCTAGGATACTTGCAGATAAAGCAGTTCGTAGTCCACGGTGTGTCTCCCGCAGCGCCGTACGCACGGCGTTCAGTTGCCGTCCTGGGTTTCAAGAATTTATCATGGGATGCGCAAGAGGCCTGGCTCTCGACCGCTCTTTCCGACTGGCTCATGACGGAACTCACAGCCGGCGAGCAGTTACGTGCAATACCCGCGGAAGGCGTCATAAGAATGAAAATGGAGCTTTCGCTTCCGGATGTTGACTCCCTCGGGAAGGAAACTCTGAGCCGGATTCGCAAGAACCTCGGAACGGATTACGTGGTCGTAGGTTCCTACGCCGAGCTTGGCGCGGAGTCCGATGGACAGATCCGCTTGGATTTGCGCCTGCAGGATACGCAGAGCGGGGAAACCGTTGGGACGTTTTCTGAATCGGGAACAGAGGCTCACTTGTTGGACCTCGTTTCCCGCACCGGAGAGCACTTAAGAGAAAAATTGGGAGTGCGTGCAGTCACCAAAGAGGAAGCTGCGGAAGTGGCGATCGCAGTTCCTTCGAGGGCAGAAACTGCGAAGCTGTATTCCGAGGGTTTGGCGAAACTGCGAATTTTTGACGCACTCACGGCCCGCGAGCTGTTAACGAAGGCAGTAACCCAGGAACCGGATTACGCGCCCTCGCATGCAGCCTTGGCTACAACCTTGTTGCATCTTGGCTATGACAGCCAAGCGGTAGCTGAAGCCAAAAAAGCATTTGACCTTTCCGCTAATCTGTCCAGAGCGGAACGGCTCCTTGTAGAGGGCCGCTACAGGGAAGTCTCGCGCGATTGGGATCGGGCAATCGAGATCTATCGGGCGCTTTTCGATTTCTTTCCTGACAATCTTGAATATGGGCTGGATCTAACCAGAACCGAAATCGACGCCAACAAATGGAAGGACGCGCTGGCTACCGTGGCGGCATTGCGTGCGCTGGCTGCGCCACTGCGAGATGATCCGCGAATCGATCTGGCAGAAAATGATGCCGCCAGGTCGCTCGGTGATACCAAGCGAGCGGAAGCTGCGCTGAGCCGAGCTGCGGAAAAGGCCCGCGCCGCAGGAGCTTCTCTGTTGCTGGCCAAGGCCCGTCGCGAGCAAGCCTGGCTATTTGAAAACTCAGGCAGAGAGGATCAGGTGGAGGCGGCGGTGGCGGAAGCCAAGCAGCTCTATGTTGCCGCGCACGACCAACTTGGCGTTGCCGCAGTTGCGACGCTTGAGGCAATTGCCCTTGAACGGCAAGGCGACTATCTGGGCGCAAAGCAAAAATATGAAGAATCACTCGTCATCTATCGAGCCTCGGGAAACAAGGTCAGTCTGGGGGCCGAATACGACAATCTCGGCGACATTCTGCTCTATCTTGGGGACACTGCGCAGGCTCAAAGGAGTTACGGCCAAGCGCTTACGACCTATCGAGACATAGGTGACAAGAATGGAGTAGCGTTGGCTAAGATTGGTCTTGGCGATGTTTTCCTTGTTCTTGGAAGACTAAGCGAAGCCAGAGAGATGTATCAGGACGCGCTCGAAATCTGCCGACAACTCGGTAGCCGAAACCGACAAGCAGTGGCGCTTGCCGGCTTGGGAAGAGTGCAGCAGCTCGAAGGCGCGACAGAAGATGCGCGGAAAAAAGAAATAGAAGCTGTTGCCATGCTCGAAGAGGTCGGAAACATGAGCGAAGCCGAGCGTGTGCGAATGCAGATGGCCGAACTACTCCTCAAAACAGGAAAGAGTTTCGAAGCCGGTGAAACAGCACGTCGTTCGATAAACATTTTGGAAGAAAAGAAAGCCGGGCGCTCCGCAGCAATAGCGAAGCTGGTCTTGGCCCAAGCCCTTCTGGCCCAGGGAAAGATTGCAGAAGCTCGCCCGATTGCGGAACAGGTTATGAATGTTGCAAGGCATAGCCGGGACCAGGAGTTGCAACTCCGGTCCGAGACGGTTGCAGCCCACATTGATGGTGTAAGCGGCAACTCTCCAGACATGACCAACTCGATTAGACGTTTGAATCGAATCATATCGACGGCAGCCGCGTCATCGTTTGTAGAAGTGGCCTTTGAAGCGCGCCTTGTGGCCGGTGAGCTGGAGATAAGAGGAGACCGAGAAACTAGCGGTTCCCGACTGCAGAAGCTTGAGAACGATTCAAGCCAGTCGGGCTACCTACTCATCGCGCGCCGAGCTTCGGCCGCATTGAGTTCCGCATCGACGAAAACGGCGGTTTATTAACCCACCGACCTAGATCTGTCTCAACTGCGGACCGGTATGTTCTCATTTGTTCTGCATTTTGAACTGGGAACAAGCATACATAACCTCCGTGCCTTCAGAAGCTTAAAAGGGATGATGGAAATGACATCAGTCCGCCTTGACTTTCCTCCCGTCGGCCTTGATAACGACCTACTAGTCTGTGTGCGTCTCGCTCCGAATTCGCGAAAATTTTGACCGATGCGGAGCATATTTTCTTTAGGGCATTCCCGGGAGACTTCATGACTCTCAATTGGGCAGCGCGGATGTTCTCGTGCTCGACACTACTCATCGCCTTGTTTGTCGCAGCGCCGAATGCAGATTCCTCCCAGCGATCATCTGCGCGTTCATCGCACGAGGCGAAAGTCCGGCTCGCAATCGTGGGATTGAATCATGATCACGTGTGGGGAATATTGAAGGACATTGCCGGAGAACCACAAGCCGAATTGCTGGGCATTGCGGAGAGCGACCCTGCACTTTTAAGCAAGGCCAAGGCCAGAATTCCCGCAACAGTCAAGCTTTACTCAGATTATGTGCAAATGCTGGATGAAGTGAAGCCGGATGCCGTGATCGCGACAACAGACAATGCGCGGCATCTTGAAATCCTGCGGGAATGCGCAAAGCGTCATATTCATTTTTCGACGGAAAAACCGATGGCGATAAACGGAGCAGACGCTCGCGAGATGGAGCGTTTGGCGCAAAGCTCCGGAATTAAATTGATGGTGAATTACTGGAATGCCTGGGCGTCGCCGACACCTGCATTGTTTCAACGGGTTCGATCGGGCGAAGTAGGGCCCGTACAAAGAATTATCGTCGAGTATGGGCATTCTGGCCCCAAGGAAATTGGAGTCTCTGAACAGTTTGCGAATTGGCTCTACGATCCGAAAAAAAACGGCGGAGGGGCAATTGTCGATTTTGGTTGCTACGGGGCTGAATGGGCGCTGTGGCTGAAGGGGCGGCCCACACGTGTTTATGCCACTGCGAAAAAACTGAAGACGGAGCAACATAATCGCGTGGACGACGACGCGACGATTGTGCTGGATTATCCCGATGCCACCGCCGTCCTGGAGGCCTCTTGGGACTGGCCATACGGCATGGAACAAGTGAAAGTGGTTGGTCCAAAAGGAAGCCTGCTCGCCACCGGGAACGAACTCTTGTTTCGTCAGGCAAACGACGATTCCCACAAAATAGGACTGGAAGGGAAGCCGATGCCGGTGGATCCTTTGCCGCGCGAAAAAAGCAATCCCATTTCTTATTTCGTTCACTGCATTCAAGAAGACAAACCGATTGAAGATCCCGTTTCAGCGAGGCTGAACGTGCAGGTGGTGGAGATTTTAGATGCGGCTCGCGAGTCCCTCCGAACAGGACGAGCGCAAGAGTTGCCCTAGAAAAAGCGCAAAATCGCGTGCATGCTTCGACCGACGTTCGGTCAATCCTTGCAGCGGGGCGAAAGCACCCGATATCCGGGTGCTCGCCAATGATGTTCGCGTTCTAGAATATGGCCTTGGGAGAACGAAAAATCCGCCAGTCGTCACATCGGAGACCTTAATGTTTCCTCACCCGCGATGTACGTTCCAAGGTGGAAGTTTCATTCATATCCTGAGTCTACAACGTGCCGACGCGAAACCGGACTGAGGCCCGTAGCAATCCCAAAACAGGGACTTATAGCGCAAGCAGTGGAATGGGCGCAGGTTGAACTGACCGGCTGCCACTTCCGCCCAATTGTTATTTCGCAGGTACTTGAAACTCTGCGCGGATGAACGGTTTGATCCCTTCCTCGCCTGTCAGCCGAAGACAGAGCAGCGTGCCCTCACGCTCGAGGTCAATGTGAAAATCAAAAAAACGGCAGCACTTGCCCTCAGCCTCTACCCAGTCGGCCAGCTCCGCGAGTGAGACATTCGATGGACTGTACTGAAATTCGTAACCTTTTTCCGTCTCCACGATCTCTTTCCGTGCCGCGATCAGCTTGTCGGTCAACTCCTTGTGTCGAATGCGCTCGGCCGGATTCAGGGCTTTGATGTTGCAGTAGAATTTGTTTTGCGTCGTCAGCACCTGTTTCTCCTTTTCCCTGGCCTTCGTTTCCTGCGGTGACGATTGCACCAGCGCGCCACTCGAAAGCAACGCCGCGACCCCCGCAACCGCTACACGCAGCTTCCGTTTTCTTCCGTTTTGCTCTTGCTGCATTGTCATGACTTTCCTCCTTGAGACCTGGTAGGTCCCATCGCAAAATGCTAGAACTTAAAGTCAGCTTTAAGCCAACCATCTATATACGGGGCCCAGTGGGAGGGAACGAAATGAAGATAGGCGAACTCGCCGGCCGTTCGGGGCTAAACGCCTCCGCAATCCGTTACTACGAAAGACGCGGTTTGCTTCCCGTACCGCACCGATCGGGCGGCCAACGGCGCTACCCCGCGGACGCTCGGTATCGGCGGTCTGGGCGTAGCTGGGAGAGGCGAGTAGGAAAACTGCGAAGGCACCCGCGGCTGCTTAAAGAACGCAATAACCCCCCATTGCGGAAAAGGATGTTCTGAATCGTCGTCATGGGTTCGGCTCGCGCAGTGGATTCAATAAGATGATTGGCCTGCTTTGAAAACGGAATGGAGCTCGATTCATCAGGCGCGTACAGTGGTAACGCCGAGCTCGTTCCGGACAATAGGCGCAACGTGGGTGCCGAGGATCTCGATGGCGTCCAACATTTTTTGGTGCGGAAGCGTCGAGACACCCATCTGGAAGGTGACCCGCGAGATGCCGCCGAGAACTTCATTCACATAAAGGATCTTTTTCGCGACCGTCTTGGCGTCGCCGATCAGCAACGCACCGGTAGGTCCGCGCAGGGCGTCGAACTGAGCGCGTGTGGCAGCGGGCCAGCCGCGTTCCTTGCCGATTTCGGTAAAGGTGTGCGCATAGCCTGGAAAGAATATTTCCGCGGCCTCGTCGGTGCTAGCCGCGAGAAAGCCAACCGAATGAAGACCTACCGTAAGGCGCTCGGGCGAATGACTGGCGCGGCGACCAGCTTCGCGGTAAAGGTCAATGAGTGGGCGGAAGCGTTTAGGCTCGCCCCCGATTATCGCCACCATAAGAGGAAGTCCGAGCACGCCTGCGCGAACGAAAGATTCGGGCGTGCCGCCGACACCGGCCCATATAGGCAGCGTATCCTGCAGCGGCCGAGGGTAGACTGCCTGGCCGGTAAGAGCTGCGCGGTGTTTGCCGGACCAATGCACCTGCGTGCTTGCGCGAATTTTTAAGAGAAGCTCGAGTTTTTCCGCAAAGAGCGAGTCGTAGTCTTCAAGACGCAGGCCGAAGAGGGGGTAGGACTCAACGAAGGAGCCACGGCCGGCAACAATTTCGGCGCGGCCGCGGGAGATGAGGTCGAGCGTCGCGAACTCCTGAAAAACGCGAACGGGGTCGGAGGCACTGAGAACGGTGACTGCGCTGGTGAGACGGATATTTTCCGTGCGCGCGGCGGCAGCGGAGAGGATCACAACGGGAGCTGAGTCCAGAAACTCCGCCCGATGATGTTCGCCAATGCCGAAGACGTCCAGGCCGACCCGATCGGCGAGCTCAATCTCTTCGAGTAAATGGTGCATGCGCTCCAGCGGACTGAGCGTTAGACCTGTGGCCGGGTCGGAAATGGCTGCTGCAAAACTGTCAATTCCAATTTGCATTTATGTCACTTCTCCAAGGCAATTTTTATAAGATTGATCGGCGTCCTTCGTTCGCAAGCTTCGGTTACCAGCCGACCCTCTCGGGCAATTCGAGTATCTTGCCGACCGATCCTTATATACCTGTAGCTGGTTTCCGGAAGGCAGCTTCAAGACCTTGGTTTGATTCCGCTCCCGAGACTCTCGGCGCGCTTACCAATCTTTTTCAGTATTGTTTCAAGAGTTCGCACTTCTTTCGGGCTCGCATCGGCAAAAACCTTTCCAATTTCGGCAGCGTGTTTGCGAAAAACCGGCGCGATCAATTCTTTGCCTTTTGACGTGAGCGATACGACGCGGACGCGACGGTCTAGAGGGCTCTCGACCCGGCTTACCAGGCCCTTATCGACGAGGCGATCGACGGCCACGCTGATCGAGCCGGGCGTAAGGTATACCTTTGGGCCGATCGTATTCACCGGCAAAGGTCTTTTGTTCAAGAGGGCTTCCAGTATGCGGAAGTCGGTATCGTCGATTCCCGTCGCCTCAAGTCCCGCATAGAGATATTTCGACGCCGCTTGGAAGGCCTTACCCCATACCAGCCAACAGTGAACCGGTCTCGCGAGTTCTTGTCCATGACGAAACTATTTTGATCCTTTTGTATAACCTAATGTCCACAAGAATATATCTATGTCAATAGACTTGGGATCAATAGATGCTGGGAGAGCCACAAATAGCTCTGGGAGAAGGAGTTCCAAAGATCTTCAAAGCCCGGACTGCTGCGGGGCGTTATAGTTTTGATTTTCTTTGAGTTAGTTAAAACAGGCATCATCGGATGATTTTGACCATCAGCTACGCGGGAATGGGCCAACGAGACGCCGTCACCGAGGTTGTTCCACACCGGCCGGTTCCACCGATGACCGTAGCTCTACCCGCTCCGAAGTGTTGAACAGGCGCCAAGCCTTACTTCGTTGCGGCGGCTGAGGCGGCTATCGAATCAGTCTTACGCTTATCGTTGTCTTTGGAAGCCTTCTCCTCAGCGACCCTGCGGAATGCGTCGAAATCGGCCCAGACAGCCTGCACGGTCTTTTCGTCGAAGACCTTGATGATGGGTTCATCGCCCTTCGTGGAATAGATGACAAGCTTCGCCTGTCCGCACTGCGGATTGATGGCGTCGGGAGGATACAAATATATTCCTTTGAAGGTTGCATCCTCCATCTTCACGGCCCGATTGTGCACCGAGACGCTTACCGGCACGCGACCTGGATGGATCGGCTGCACTTCCTTTTCTCCGCAGAAGAGCTGCATTTTCTGGAAGTCGGCCTTGAACTTGAGCTTTGCCGGGGCGTTGGGGGTAAGGAAGGCGCGTCCGAAGCCTGCACCGACTCCCTCTTTGGCCTTCGCTTGAACATAAACTTCGAAAACCGCCGGGTGCGCACCGGCGTCCTCCAGCCACTCCTTCGGAGCGTCGGAATCGTCTTCGCTTGCTACGGTGTCCTGATGCTTTTTGTTGCGCTTTTGGCGCGCGCGTTCGGCTTGCAGACGCTCCTCCTCCTGCTCGCGAAAGTCAAGCGGAGGCGTAGAGAGCGCGACATTAAAGTCTCCGACGCTCAGATAGTAAGGACGCGCGTCAAACTTTTCTCTCTTTAAAGCCGCCTTGAGACCTTCGATCGGATACGGAGTCAGGGGCTCGACAGGTAACAGAGTGCCAGAGGGGGGAACGCCCGTGGCTTTCGCGCGGTTCATTTCAATCAGCGTTAATGCCTCTTCGATGCGAACGATCCCCGATACGCCCGGTCCTGCGCCATCGCGCTCGCCAAATGTAGTCAATCCCACCACTTGGCCGGCATCGTTGAACAGCGGCCCACCGGAGTTCCCGGGATTGATATTGATGTCTGAGATGAGGATATGTTCTTGGACCTTGCTGATAATGCCAGTGGTAATGATTTTCTCCAGACTGAGCGGGCTGCCAATGGTGAACACGCGCTCTCCCTCCTGAACTGGCGTTGCCCCTTTTGATGTCGGGGCCAGAGGAGCTGGAACAGCGCTCGGGAAGGAGGCAGTGTTTACCCAGAGAAGGGCGACGTCCTTCGCTGGATCGGCGGCGATCAGCTTCGCTACGATCTTGTGTTCGCGATCAAACTGTACGGCGAGATAGCCCGAGCTGCCCACGACATGCTGGTTGGTCAGGACGAGCCCCTTGTTGTCTACAAAGAAACCCGTGCCATGGCCCAGTTCGCTCCGCACAGTCACAACGCTGTTCTTCAGCCGCTTAAACTGTTCTGATAGATCGCCGCCTCTGCCATTAGCGGATTCCGGCGGCGCTGCCTTGGAGACCTCCTCGGTCTTGGCGTTGTCATTGTTCAGATCTAGACTCTGCTCGCCACCCGATAACTTCACCTGCAAGTTCCAGCTGAAACGCTTTCCGGCCAACTCCACTGCCTTTGGCGTCGTGACCGTGTATATGCCTCGCGGCAAAGACGTCTCCGCAGTGCCGTCCAATCCTGTCTTAACCTCCGCGGTTTTGACGCCACCCTTGAGCGATACCACAAAAAAGGGCACGGGCTTTTGGTTCAGGTCCTTATCAACGAGGACTATCCGGACGCGAACCTTTACCGGACTCTGCTGCGCCGGGAGCGGGAACGCACAAGCGAGCAAGAAAAACAAGGCGACACAAATAGGGCGGCACTTCATGACCATTCTCTCCTCAAGCGAAATTCTGGCGTAATTTGATGTTTAAACGGCCGCCTCGTCGGGTCAACAAGGCCGTACAAATGCGCAACGAGTCGATCAACTGACCGTGCGGACAGGGAGCCTGAAGCGCAGCGTTGAATCGAAACGCATCTTTATCCCATGAGGATTCACGAATGTCATGCTAACGGAGCTCTGGAACTGACGCGATGGGCATCCGGTAGCGAACCGAATGCGGACGATTAGGCAAAGAACCGAAAGGTGACCGGCGGTCTCCGTCCAAACCATAGTTCTTAGCGACGGTTTACGAGTACCGTTCGAACGGTACTCGAAGTGGCGACTTAGCAGACGCCGAGGAGATGACGAAGAGATTGCGCGACCAAAGCCATTGCGATGTGCAACAACGACCCACACGTGAAAATGTAATCTCTAGAGCGGCTTGGGGTGCGCGGCTAGTGCCTCGCGATAGAGCTTGATATTACTCTTGTCCACGATAACCGTGCCAGTATCCACAAACGTCGGCATCGGTGCCGCCAACGCGGTGCGCCAGTCCTTGAATTGGTGTACCGCATTGTGTTGCAAGTCGTCGAGAAATTTTAACCCGTAGTAACTCATGACGTAGGGCTTTTGCGTGATCGTCGCCGTAATTGCGCCTCGGTCGATCCAATCAAGTGTCTCCGGATCGCCGTCGAATGCCACAATCCGCAGCTTGCCCTCCATGCTTAAGCGGTGCAGCGCTTCGGCGGCCCCAGAACCACCTGTTGCCTCCAAGCAAATGATTCCGTCCACTTTTTCTTTCTTCTGTATCAGCTCGGAGACCTGGTCAAACGCACTGCGCGCGTCACCTTTGTCGTCAAGGATCTTTGTCAGCTTAATGGCAGGAAAATTCTTCAGCGTGTCCGCCACGCCTGCCAATCGATCGTCGAGGTTACGCTGTCCCGGAATTGTAATGACCACAACGCTCCCGTTACCCGGAACGAGCGCGGCCATCTGTTTCAAGCTCTCTTTGCCCGCCTTGAAATTATCCGTGCCGATGTATAACACGCGCTTCGAACCCGGTACATCCGCATCCACGCAGATGACCGGTATGCCCTGGGCTATGGCTTTGTCAATCTCCGCCTGGAAAATCTCGGGCCGCGCCGCGGAGAGGCAGATTCCGGCGGGGTGCTCTTCCACGATCTGGCGGAATATTCCTAATTCCGCGTTCGGGGCGTAGCCCGTCGGACCAACGAGTTCACCTTTTACTCCGAGCGCCTTGGCCGCGTCTAAAAACCCCGCCTGCGCCTCCTGCCAGTATGGCAGGTTAATATTTGTGGCCACAAAGACGTAGCGTTCGTTTGTCTCGTGGTAGGGCTTCGAACACGATGCAATGAGTGCTGCCCCGACGAAAATAAAGAGGGATACCAGCCTTGGCCCGTGTCTCCTCATTGAAATCCTCCTTCGCACTCGATCTGGCCTCCGGGGCGTTTGCTCGCGCCCTCGGAAAGTTCGGGTCCGGTACATATCTGGCTGGGGAAATTGGAACGACGAGGCGGGTCCACCTCCACTTCCACGGTTTATTTGCTTTCGCTTACCTCTAGTCCAGAATGTTCGACTTC
>QHYO01000360.1 GCA_003224135.1 Acidobacteriota bacterium
TGCACGACCCGAACAGAAACAGATACCCGACCGCCACCCACGACCGCAACGAAACCGCCATCGGATGAAAGCGAGCCACCTCGCCGTTGAAGAGTCCCGCAAGCCAAAGCGCCGCGCCGCCACAGAGTCCCTGCATCGCCACGCCCAACATCGGCGAACTCGGCAGCGTCCCATGCTTCGAATAGAGCGATCCGCAAGCCCAGGCCAGCGACGCTACGATCAGTATTCCCGCGCCCACGGGATCGACTCTGCCTGCGTGGCCCAATCGCGCTGGACCCACCAGAATCGCCATTCCCACGAAACCCATCACAATTCCGAACAGAATCCGCGCGGATGGCTTGTGCCCTCCCGGCCTTACCCAATCGACGATCACCATCCACAGCGTCACAGTCGCCACCAGCAGCGCGGCAATCCCGGACGGCACGGTCTGCTCCGCCCAGCAGACACCTCCATTCCCAATGCAAAGCAGCAGCACCCCGGAAATCGCCGCCGTCCTCCAGTGCTCGGCCGTGGGCCGAATACCGGTGCGCCATCTCAAAAGAGGATACAGCACCACGCCCACCGAAAGGTGTCGCATCCCGGCCAAGATCAGCGGCGGAAACGACTCCACGCCAACTCTCATGGCGAAGAATGTTCCGCCCCACAAAATGTAAACAGTAAGAAAACTCAGAACGAGAATGCCCGCTGGCGAGGAGCCTTTTGGCAGCGCGCCGCCATTTGGTATCCCGTTTTCAGTCTTAGGGGAAACGAACGGGGATTCTTCCTGCAGGTTGTCTGGTAAGCGGGGCACCATGCACGACTCTAAAGCCGTAGTGCCACACCGTCGAGCACCAATTTGGGCGTACTTTGAATGGTCGCTGCACGCATTAGCGCAGGCCGAATCTATTCTCTGCCTCAACCGAACCCGGTACTAAAACCAAGTGTTTGAAGATAGGACACTTCTTAAGATTTCCACAGGTTGACTCGTGCCTGTCCAAAGTGGCATCCTCGCAATCCGTTTCGGTACAGTGTTTCCTGTAACACGCAACGTTTTGGTCTGACAGGCTCTGTACGCTGTCGCACTGCTTCGTTGAACGAAGTCGAAGCATCTCTGAGGGTGAGATGAGCGCATCCAATCAAGCTTTACGGCAAGACCCCGAGAAACCCGCGACATTCGTTCCGCAACCCGTCATGCCCGGGCCGATCGCGGTCCCAAATCTCAGCACTGTTGCTCCTGTGCCAGCGGTAGGGGCTTTGCGAGTGCCGTCACTTCGCGTGATGCCACTCCAACCACTCAATCCGATGCGCCGCTTTGCGCGAGTGCCGACCCACGCCGTCGGCGTGTTTCCCGAACATCGCGAATATCCCAGAGCTTCCCTGCGCCTTCCACTGCGTCTTCGCGGCGTGAATGGCCGGGCCGAAGACTTCCCCATTACTCTGGTCACACGCGACATCAGTTCTAGCGGCGTCTTTTTTCTTTGTCCCCGCAAGCTCGCACTCGAAACTCAGATTGAACTCGAAGTCGTTCTCATCAGCCGCCCCATGGGCCGGGGAAACGTCGTCATCGTCAGTAAAGCTCGCGTCACGCGTATTGAAC
>QHYO01000361.1 GCA_003224135.1 Acidobacteriota bacterium
GGGCTGCTCGCCAGTGACCACTTTCTGAATCAGCCGGCTTTGACTTCGGCGGGGCCTCCGCCTTCTTATCAAAACGCTTTCGAACACCGGGCGGGGCTGGACGCGAAGTTCGTCGCCAAGGACGCTCTCACCTTCGACGTCACGCTGAATCCCGATTTCAGTCAGGTGGAGACCGACGACCCGCAAGTCACCGTAAACCAGCGCTTCGCAGTTCTGTTCCCGGAAAAGCGCCCGTTCTTTATCGAGAACGCGGGCTTCTTTCAGACCCCAGTGAGCTTGTTTTTCTCCCGGCAGATTGCCGACCCGCAGTTCGGCGCGCGCATGACGGGAAAAGCCGGAGACTGGACTCTGGGTGCCCTCCTGATTGATGACCGGCACCCTGGCGAGGGTCAACCTCCGGGTAGCATCTACGACACCCGCGCTCTTGACGGCGTGGTGCGCATCGCCCGCGAATTCGGCAAGCAATCCTACATTGGCGCTTTTGCTTCAAGCCGCGATTTTGCGGACACCAGCAACCGCATGGTGTCGCTTGACGCGCGTTTGAAATTTTCGCCGAACTGGGTAGCCGATTTTCAGGCTTCGCACAGCTGGACGCGGCAGGATTTGAATCTGCCGCGGTTATGCCAGCAATTTACTGCGCCGGCCCAAGATGGTGTGACGCAATCCAACGCATCTTCGCAGCAAGGCAACAGCTTGTACGCGGATATTTCCTACACCGGCCGCAAATTTTACTTTCTCAGCGAATACAATGATTTTTCGCCTGGTTTTTGTGCCGAGCTTGGATTTGTTCCACGGGTCGACATTCGTCAGAGCTATTCACTGGCCAGCTATCTCTGGCGCCCCAAGCTTCATCCCATCGTGGATTTTGGCCCGATTGCAAGCGAGACGATCGATTGGGATCACAATAATGTCCTCGAGGACTGGCAGGCGGCCGTGGGCCTGCAGCTAGATCTTACGCGCAATTCTACATTCACCATCAGTCGCGGAGAAGCTTACGAGCTATTTCGAAATATTCCTTTCCGCAAGCACAGTACTTCGATCTACGGAACTTCCGCGCTCTATAAATGGCTGACGCTAACCGGGCGATTCACCAGTGGTATCGGTGAAAATTATTTTCCAGGGGGCACACGCGACCCATTCCTGGGAAATGTAAAACGCGCGACTCTAGGGTTTACCGTGCGTCCCTCGGCACGTTTCCGGGTGGACGAAACCGGAATTTACTACCGACTGGGCACTCGAGCTGCATCGACACCCGCGAACTTTGCGCCGGGGCATTCCATTTTCAACAACTATCTATTCCGAACGAAGGTGAATTACCAATTCACGAAGGAATTGTCTCTTCGCGTAATTCTTGATTACGACGCAACGCTTGCGAACAATCAACTCCTCAACATCCAGACCAACCTCGGCAGCTACCCCGGCGGACCGTTTCCCGCCACCAAGCAATTCACTACCGATGTGTTGATGACGTACCTCATCCATCCGGGCACCGCGCTGTATGTCGGCTACAACAACGGTCTAAGCAATTTGCGGCTTGACGAGTCACTGTCGACTCCAGCGCTAACATTTCAAGGCGGTCCCACCAACCGCACCAGTCAGTTGTTCTTCGTAAAGTTGAGCTATCTCTTTCGGTTTTAAGACCGTCAGCGCAGGCACGGCGCGCACATACCTTGTGCGCGACGCGTGGCATCGCATAA
>QHYO01000362.1 GCA_003224135.1 Acidobacteriota bacterium
GGTTTTTGTCGTCGACGCATATTCCCGCCGCATCCTCGAACGCCACGGCTTATCGCTTCCCCAAGCCCACTACGAAGAGCTGCGCGCCTTGTTTGAAACATCTCTTCCGTCCGACCATCAGCTCTTTAACGAATTTCACGCGCTCATCGTTCACGTCGGCAAAAATTACTGTCGCCCCAGCAATCCCCGCTGCTCAGAGTGCTCCCTGTCCCGCTTTCTGCCACAATCAACTCTGCCCTCAACATGACCTCCACCACTTCCAGCCAGCGCCGCCGGCTTCTCATCGCAGGAGTGGTCCTCACCCTGCTCCTCGCCGCGGTGTTCACTCTGGGCTCCCTCGATACCCCCTTTGATCCTCGCAACTGGCGCGAGAACCTGACTCTTTACGCCGTTTCTTCGTTCATTACCGCTGCCCTCATCGTTTTTCTTCTTATCTTGTTTCGCACACTTTTCCGTCTCTGGGCAGAACACAGCCGCGAGCAGCTCGGGGCTCGCTTCAAAACGAAAATGGTCGTCGGCGCCGTAGCCATTTCCCTGCTTCCCGTGCTCTTCATGTTTTTTGTCAGCTACTCATTACTCAACCGCACCCTCGCTCGCTGGTTCCCCCGCCCCATCGAAATCGCCGCGGAACAAAGCGGTAGCCTCCTGAATGACCTGGGAAAGTCCGAGCGGCAGCGGCTTTCACGGCTGGCCTTCGAGGTCCGTTCAAAAAAATTCGACAACCTCAAGACTTCCGACGATGGCCGCGGAGTCCCTTGCGGAGGGGCAGACGCCTTTTGGAGCATTGACAAGACAAAAGCAGTGAGCGGCTTCCAATACTGCTGGCACGATTGGAAAGACAACCGCGCCGAGCAGTTTAACCGTCGCGACGAGAGACCGCCCGTATTCAGTAAAAAACTTCCTAGTGGCGCGGAACTCTGGTCTGGAGAGGGTCAACTTTTCCTTGCCTCCGGAGCGCCATCGGAGGACGGCGCAGGCATCGTCTACGCCGGGAGGCAGGTTCCTTCCGATTTCGCCTCGCGACTGGCGGAAATAGAAACTCAATCTGCCGCCTACGACCAGGAAAAGCAGAACCTCCGCACCGTGAAGCGCCAGCTACTGTTGATTCTTTCCTTTTTTACGGTCTTGCTTCTCTCGTCCGTGCTGTGGGTCGCTCTTTATCTTGCCAAACAAGTTACCTTACCGATCCAGGCGCTCGCCGAAGGCACTCGCGAAGTCTCTTCCGGCAATTTCGAATACCAGGTTCCTGAGCAAACCCACGACGAGCTTGGCGTCCTGGTTCGTTCTTTCAACACTATGACCACGCAACTCCGCGATTCGCGCTCGCAAATCGACCAGTTCACGCGCAATCTGCAGCAAGCCGTCCAGGAACTGGAGCGCCGCCGCCAGCTCATCGAGACCGTGCTCGAAAATATTCCTACCGGAGTTTTGTCTCTCGACCCTGACGGCAACATCCTCCGCGCGAACCCCGCGGTGATTGAACTCTTCGGCGCCTCGGCAAAAGACGTTCGTACCATCGAAGATCTTCTTGGTGCCGAAGACGCTCGTGCGATTCGCTATCTATTTCGACGCGCGCTCCGAACTGGCGTTGTTTCGCGTGAACTCGAAATCATCGCCGCCGGGCGATTGATGCACGCAGCCGTCACGGTCAGCTCTCTCGGTCCGAGCCGTGCCAATTCAGGTTTCGTTCTCGTGCTTGACGACCTCACCGAACTTCTTCGCGCACAAAAAGCAGCAGCCTGGCAGGAAGTCGCACGCCGCATCGCTCATGAAATCAAGAATCCCCTCACACCCATTCAGCTCTCCGCGCAACGGCTTTCGCGTTATCTCGAAAAACGCAGCGACACTGAGAATTCTGGTCCTCGCGATCCGGAACTTACGCGGCTCGTCGAAGAATCCTCGCGCCTGATCGAACGCGAGGTCGGCACGCTCGCCGCACTTGTGAACGAATTCTCCCAGTTCGTCCGTTTCCCTTCGGCGAAGTTCGATTCTGCTGATGTGAACAACATCGTCCGAGAAGCCGTGGAAGTTTTCGCGAACCGCCTCGACGGCATCACGCTCAGCACTTCACTCGCTGCGCAAACGCCTGCGATTCGCGCGGATGCGCCCTTGCTACGCAGCGTCATCGTGAATCTAATTGACAATGCCGCCGAGGCGCTCGAATCCTCGGCAGTCAAAAATATTACCGTCGAAACCCGCTCCAGAGTTGACTTGGACTCGGTTGAAATCGTTGTCGCAGACACCGGCCATGGCATCTCGCCCCGAGACAAGGACAACATCTTCCTTCCGCACTTTTCCACCAAAGACCGCGGCACAGGGCTCGGTCTCGCCATCGCCGCTCGTATCGTCGCCGAGCACGGCGGAGGTATTCGTGTCGAAGACAATTCCCCCGTCGGTTCGCGCTTCATCCTCGAACTTCCGGCAGCCGATGTTTCGGTTGCTGCAGAACATCCGGCCTGATCCGGGCATTGTCACACTCAGCCAAATGCCAACGCCTGCCAAAAAAAGCCCGGACTCCTGAATCAATCGGCATTCAGAAATCCGGGCCCGGATATTTTGGCGACGTTTTTGCCTATTAGGGCAGCACGATGACTTTCCCCTTCATGCCCAAATCATCATGCAGCGCGCAAATATAGGGATATGCTCCAGGTTTCGTGAACGTGATCCGGAAGCGCGTCACGCCAACCGGCGCCTGCGCCAAGCCGATGCGATCCTGCGGCGCAGCTACGATGAACCCGGAATGCACGCTGTCAAACACCGAAGCAATCGTCGCATGCAATGCTCCGTCCGCGTCCGTCGTCACATTCGCTGAAGGCGGAACCGGATTCAGTGGCTCCGTTCCGAACGTAATCGTATGCGGCGTGATCGGGTCTTCGTTCGTCCATTCCGCCGTTTCGCCCGCATGAATCACAATCGTATCGTTCAGGAACCGCATCACCGAGAGCGTTTGTGAACCCCCAGCGGTCGCTACTACCTCGCCGGTCCCCACTTTCACCACATTTGCCGAATGGTGGTGCGCGGAATTTTCTTTCTGGTCCTTATCCGCGTCTGCCAGCAGTAATGCTGACTCTTTGGCCGCCAAATCGTCGTAATCCTTCTGGCTCAAAGGAAGTGTCGCCGCCGGTTCCAGCACATGCACCACGCCGGTCATATTTTCGTGAACCAGGCAGACCAGCTTGTAATTTCCGCGCAGCGGAAACTGCACGGTAAACGTCTGGCCCTTCACGAGCGGCGGCGTTGAAACGCACGTCGATCCGTCAAAGCTAGCGCTGTTCACCGTAACGCCCGGACATCCCAAGCTGAAATGGCAGCCTCGTTTGTCCTGCTTGCAAAAAACTTGCCGTATGGATTTCATCCGATTCGAAGGTCCACGTGATACTTTCCCCTTCGTGGATCCATATTTCGTTGGGCAGAAACGCGAGCGCTTGCCTCCCCAAATCCTTGCTTTGCGCTCCCACAGATGCTTTCCATTGTGCAGGCATGGCCTGTGGCAAACACAGCACCAACAGTAACAACGCCCACTTCACTCCGTGATTCAGACACACTTCCGCGTTCGCTTTCATTTTTGTCTTTTCCTCTCTGTTGCTTCTCCCGGCGTGATGCGCCCGGCACTGCTCACGCCAGCCAGCACACACTAGTTCTTCCTTTCGCCCCGCGCCAGTCAAAAGATGGTGACAACTGGATTGCTCCGCTATGGAGAGCCGGTGACGCTTCAGGTTCATCTGCGCGGTACCGCTTGAATCGACTAACTTTTGCCTGGCACCGCCGTTTTGCGTTAACGTAGATTGACCGACGCGATGCCTCCCAAACCACACATTCTGATCGTTGACGACGAAGCTGGCATCCGAGAATCCCTGTCGTCCATCCTCACCGACGAAGGTTACGTCGCGGAATCCGCCGAGTCTGCCGAGCGCGCCCTGGAGCGCACTTCGCACGGTGGTCTTGACGTCATTCTTCTCGACGTCTGGCTCCCTGGAATGGACGGCCTGGAAGCTCTCAGCCGCATCCAGACCATGCCGCACCCGCCAGCCGTAATCATGGTCTCCGGCCACGCCACCATCGACACCGCCGTCCGCGCCACCAAGCTTGGCGCATTTGACTTCATCGAAAAGCCGCTCAGCCTTGAAAAAATTATCGTCCTCGTTCGCAACGCCGTTCAGCAGCGCCGCCTCGAGGAAGAAAATCAGTCTCTTCGCTCCGAACTCGGCCACCGCTATCAGGTCATCGGGGAAAGCATTCCCATGAAGGCTCTGCGCCAGCAGATCGCGGTCACCGCTCCCACCAATGGCCGCGTGCTCATCTTTGGCGAAAGCGGCACCGGCAAGGAACTCGTCGCACGCTCACTTCATGCAGCCAGCCTCCGCAACAAGGGCCCATTCGTTGAAGTCAATTGCGCGGCAATTCCCGACGAACTCATAGAATCCGAACTTTTCGGCCACATCAAAGGCAGCTTCACCGGCGCCAGTGATGACAAAGTTGGCAAGTTTCAGCAAGCCGATGGCGGCACTCTCTTCCTCGATGAAATCGGCGATATGAGTCTTCGCACGCAATCCAAAGTGTTACGCGTGCTCGAAGAACAGCGCTTCGAACCTTCTGCATGGCCGTTTTCGCCAGGACCTTTTCTACCGTCTCAACGTCATTCCGTTTTTCGTTCCGCCGCTCCGCGATCGCACCGCGGACATCCCCATCCTGGCTCGCCATTTCCTCAATGAATTCAGCTCGGCTTACGGAAAAAAAACTCGCGAACTCAGTGACGGCGCGCTAGAAATTCTTCTTCGTTATCCATGGCCCGGCAACGTGCGCGAGTTGCGCAATCTGGTCGAGCGGCTGGTCATCGTCTGCCCGCAAATCCGGATCGAACTTCACCACCTGCCGCCTGAGCTTTTCCGTGGTGTTGTCGAAAGCGCGCACCAGCCCTACGGCACGCTTCATGAAGCGCGCAGCGCCTACGAACGCGAATTTATTTTGCGCAAACTACAGGAAAACCGCTGGAACATGACCCAGACCGCCGCGGCCATCGGCCTCGAGCGCTCCCACCTCTACCGCAAGATGAAAACCCTTGGCATCGCCGCCCCCGATTAATTTGTTCTGCAAATTGGTAGCGCTGGCTTCAGCCGGCGCTAATTGTTCACGAGCAACCCAAGAAATCCAGCTGCTTCACCTGCGTCGTCGCTCCGCTTGTCACCAATAGTGTCGTTCCCACGGAATTAAGATTGGTCGTCTGCGTGTTCGGGCTGCACGTCGGGGCGCCACCACTCATCGGCACAAACGCATCCGCACGCACCGTGTAGGCTACGCTTCCCGCGGCGGGCGGCGTCAACGAAATCGATCCGTTCGATAACACACCGACCTGAGGATTGCTCGCCGGCACAACCAGCTTGTATTCCCCGCAGTTGGCGTTCAGCAGAGCGGCTCCCGTGCACGTGCTCGTACTGTCCACGGCAATATTGCTCACTGAACCCGGCTCTGCCGGGATCGCCACCAGCAGCGTGCCACCTCCGGGCAGCTTCACTTCTTGCTGCGCGGTCACTGCCGCATCAATCGTGCCCGCAGCCGTACCGTTCGCCGCGGTCACATTTCCCTGCAGCGTCGCCGGTGCTGTCAGAGCGCCGCTCTCGGGTAGCAGAGAGATGTTGCCCACATTGGTTCCGCCCGGCACACTCAGCACAACAGTCGCGTTGTACGCCACGCCCTTGCCGTTGACCGCTGTCGCGACGACGTCAAAGGTTATTCCCGCCGGCAACGGGCAAAAATTAAAACTCCCCGAGGAATCGACCGCCGTCTCAAGAAAAATTACGTCTGCTCCTGTGGCGTCCTTTCTTTCGAGCGCGACCAGTACAGTTCCACCCGCTACGGGCATATTGGTTAGCGAATCGACGATCTTCCCATTGATCCCCGATGTGTTTGTGCTGACTTGTCCGGCCGTCAGTACTGGCTTCAGCCTGAACTTACCGTTCCCTTCCTGCAAAATCGAATGGCATGCATCGAAATCAATATTCAGATCTATATCCTGGCCAGGACTCACCACAATCGGTCCGCCCACGACTTGTCCTGGCGGAATCTTGATTCCTGTGTTGGCCTGACTCGAGAGCTGTAGTTCGTTCGTGCCACCGTCGTGCAACACCACGCAGTTAAACCCCTGCGAGCCACACGCGTTCGTCGAAGGCGTCACTCCTCCACTGCCATCGTTGGGCACCAGCAACAGACGGATCTGCTGATAGGTTCCCGCAGGCAGCGCCGAATTCGAGCCCAAGTTCGTCAGTAAGCAGGTGTTGGAAGCCGCTGCGAACAAATCAATCTGCATCGGCGAAGAATTGAGCTGCGGCGCAAGCTCCTGCCATCCCGCCGTGTTGTCGTCAGCCGTTAGGCTGGTGTGCGCCTGCACGGAACGTATGCTCACGTAAACGTGATCAAACGATCCATTCGGAAAAGCGCAGCTCGGCGGATCGGTCAGCGTCACCCTGATGTTCGCGGTCTGCGGCGACATCATCGTCGTGCTCGAGCCACTGCAGCTCACCAACACCAGGGCTGCCGCTATCGCCACCGCAAGCACACAGGCAGACCCGTACGGGATTACTTTCTTTCTTGCGAAAGATTCTCTGGAACGCATACGCGCCTCTTGTTTTTTTGTCTTTGACTGAGGGCTGAGGAGGGGACAGCAAATTCAGCTTATGCCCCACGTCCGCGCCCGTCAAGGTTTCACACAGCAATAACCCCTTGCCAACCTGTCAACGCAAAGTAGAAATGTCCGGTTTTCTGCCATATTGAAATGTCCGCCATGGGTGGTTTGGAGGAGCACTTTTGTAAACTTTTGAGAGTGGATTGGCGGTGAGTCCTGGAGGCCGTAGGCCGGAAGGACTTACCGCGCGCGGCGCGGCCCCAAGGTCAAGCCTGAGAAGGCCGCCGATGCCGAAGCAATTGCCAGAAAAATCGCTGATGCCAACCGTCATAACAATGGCGATCACGTCATCGCTATGGAGACACTCTACGGCGAAGGCTACACGTACGTCTTTGTGACCCAGCGTCAAGACTATGCCGATGTCGACAAGGGAAGCGATGCTTTCATGGGCGCACTGAGCAAGGCACTCGGCAAGCAAGGCGCCGAAAAGCTGCTCGCCGATTGGAGTAACTGCCTGATCAGTTCGCACAGCGAACTGCGCCTTCGCCGGCCGGACCTGAGCAGCAAAATGCCCAAGGATCCGCAGTCCTTCGCCAAGTTGGTTGGAGAATCACGCGTGCTTCGCAGCATCTCTGTGCGTGTCCGTCCCGGCCACGCTGCTGATTTTGAGGCGCTTTTAAAGGACGTCAATGCGCACGCCGACCGCAATCCCGAGACTCGCCCCGTGTTGATTTCTCAAGTCATCGAGGGCGATCGTGGCGACATTTATTACATCAGCTTCTTGCGCAACTCGCTGGCAGGCATGGACAAGGAGCCAACCCTTAAGGACATTCTGGGCGAGGAAGGTTTAGCCAAATTCGAGAAGAACATCGCCGAAACTGCGGAGGGTTCCGAATCCGCCATCTTCCGCTTCCGACCGGATATGAGTTATCCACCTCAGGAAGTCTCTGACGTAGCCGCCGACTACTGGCAGCCCAAAACCACCATGGCCGTTGCGGCCAAACCCAAGCCCAAAACGCCGAAGTAACTCCCGCAGCCGCCAAATCGACGGAAAAGCCTAAGTAGTCGCCCCCGGCGGCATGGTCGCTGCCGACAAGTTGCCGAACCGAAAAAAAAGAGTCACTTCAGATGAGCCGCTGCCTATTCCTTTCCACGCGGCGGCTCTTTCATTCACGAGTTCGGGCGCTCGCCGACGGCCCAGTCTTAAAACCCCATAGACCTTCCGGCGTTGCGAGGGGTTGGAATGAACGACCCAGACGTGAAAGTCTTTTACCGCAAGATCGGTGATGGTGAATACTGCGTGTGCCTCGCGTGCCAAAAAAATGGGAGTGATTCGAAACTCTTCCGAGGCCCTCGTGCGTTGCGGCGTTCGCCATTCAGAGCTGGCCA
>QHYO01000039.1 GCA_003224135.1 Acidobacteriota bacterium
CCAGCATATTCAACGCAATTGGCTTCACCGCCGGACCGGCGTATCCGCCGTGGCCGCCCTTCCCGCCGATGTTAGGCGTGATTTCCAGCGTTTCCAAATCAACGCCAATGATGGAATTGAGCGTATTGATGAGCGACAGTGCGTTGGCTCCGGCCGCCACCGCGGCCCGCGCCGGTATCACAATGTCCGAAATATTTGGCGTGAGTTTCACGATCACAGGAATCTTTGCGACTTCCATCACCCAACGCGTGATCTGCTCGCAATACTCTGGAACCTGGCCAACAGCGCTGCCCATGCCGCGCTCACTCATGCCGTGCGGACATCCGTAGTTCAATTCGATTCCATCGGCGCCGGTATCCTGAATGCGGTGAATCATGTCGTGCCAGGTCTCCGGCTTGGACTCCACCATCGCAGAGGCAATGACAGCGCGGTCCGGCCACGCGCGTTTTACTTCGGCGATTTCGCGAAGATTTACTTCCAGCGGACGGTCGGAGATCAGCTCAACGTTGTTAATGGCCAGCATTTTCTGGCCGCCGTAGTGCCACGCTCCGTAGCGATTGGAAACATTCAGCACCGGCGGGCCGATTGTTTTCCAGACGGCACCGCCCCAGCCTGCTTCAAACGCGCGATGCACCTGCATGCCGGAATTGCTCGGTGGCGCCGAGGCCAGCCAAAAAGGATTCGGCGAACGAATCCCGGCGAAATTGATGCTGAGGTCAGCCACGTGGCACCAGCCTTTCGTGAATCGATCGCGCGGCAAGTTTGCCGTCTTGGACAGCCATTACAGTCGAGGCGGCGCCCCGCGCGCGGATCGAATCTCCTCCGGCATAAACACCCGGGATACTTGTTTCAAAGTCCGCAGTCACTTGGATAAATCCCTTTTCCGTCTTGAGCTTCAACTGGGAAGCCAGCGATGGCTTCTGTTGCCCTATGGCTTTCACGACTTGGTCTGCGGCAAGGAGGAATTCCGATCCCGGGATGGATTGCGGCGAGGGCCGCCCGGAAGCATCCGTTGCCCCCAGACTCATTCGCAGGCACTCCAGAGATTTCACAGTTCCATTTTCCGAGTGGACTCGCACAGGTTGCGTCAAAAACGAGAAGTTCACGCCTTCGCGCTTAATGAAGTCGTACTCGTGGGGGTACGCGGTCATTTCTTTTTCGGTGCGCCGATACACCATCGTGACTTGGCCGGCACCGAGGCGTTTGGCAATCGTGGCGCAATCAATCGCAGTGTTTCCTGCGCCGACAACCACAACGTTCTGTCCAACAACAAGGTTACGCGCGGCAAGTTCGCTTTGCTCGATGTAGTCCAGTCCATCGATGATGTGGCCTTCGCCGGGAATGCCCAGGGCTGGTGTGGCACCGAGACCGACGCCGAGAAAGACCGCGTCAAAGTTCGCTTGCAGTTCGGCGAATGTGATATCGACGCCGAGTTCCTTGCCTGACTCCAGCTTCACCCCAAGCTTTTCAATCATCGCCACTTCGGCCAGCGCTATTTCGATCGGCTCGCGAAGGCCGATGATGCCGTAGGTAGAAAGGCCACCCGCCAGATCGCGTTTTTCAAACAACGTCACACGGTGTCCGCGTTTCGCGAGTTCGCCAGCACAGGAGAGACCCGCGGGACCGGCGCCAATGATCGCCACTTTCTGGCCCGTTGAACTTGCGGGCTGGAACAGCTGGATTCGGTTGTTAGAAACGAAGTCCATAGCATGTCGCTGAAGCCTGCCGATGGCGATGGGCTTGTGCTCCGCGCTGAGAACACAAGCGCCTTCGCACAATTCCTGCACCGGGCACACACGCGCGCAGGTGGCGCCGAGGAGATTCGACTCCAGAATGGTACGCGCAGAGCCGCGCAAATTCTCCGTCGCAATTTTCTTGATGAACTTGGGTATGTCGATGTGCGTGGGGCAAGCATGGGTACACGGGGCGTCATAGCACATCAGGCAGCGTGCTGCTTCGACGGCAGCTTCGTTGCGCGTTAGCGGCGGCAGGAGCTCGTCGAGCGCATTCCTACGTGCAGCGCTTTGCGGAATATCCGTCAACAGATCCTCTGATCGTGAAGCCAAAAATAAGATTGCATCGCTCGGGATGAAAGAAGGCTAGAAGCGAGGGATGCTTCTTTCAATAGACATTCTGCGGGCAAAAGCCTACTTCAACAAGGGGGCTTGCTTCGGCATCGACAAAAAATACACTCCGCCGGAAACTACGAAACCGATAAACCAGGCATAGTCATAAAGCCAGCGCACCGCTGGCGCAGCAAGGCCCATGAGTGCGACCGCGACACCCACTGCCAACGCCACGATGGCCTTGGGGTTGAACCCCCGCAGGTATTCATACGCGCCACCACGGCGATACAAATCCTCTACGACAAGTTGGCGTCGTCGCACCAGGTAGTAGTCGAAGATCATGATCCCCGCGATCGGTCCCAGCAGCGCCGAGCAACCCACCAGCCAGCCAAAAATGTAAGAGCTGAAATCACTGATCAACTTCCAGGGCATCATCAAAATTCCCACGAAGCCAGTGATTAGGCCACCCGCCCGAAAGGAGATGAGGCTGGGTCGCAAGTTGGAAAAGTCGTTTGAAGGAGACACCACATTGGCGGCAACGTTGGTGTTTAGTGTGGCGAGAAGCAAAGCAAATAAGGCGATGAGAGCTACAACTGGCTGATTGAACCGTCCCAGCAAGACAACCGGATCCAAAATTGCCTCACCAAAAATTACGGCCGATGCAGAGGTGACCGCGACGCCGATAAATGAATACAGCGTCATTGCTGTCGGCAATCCAAGCGCCTGCCCAACCATTTGTGCGCGTTGCGATTTGGCGTAGCGCGTGAAGTCGGGAATGTTCAGAGCCACCGTCGACCAGAAGCCCACCATCCCGGTAAGCGCAGGAATGAAGAAACGCACAAACTCAGACGTGTTGTGAAACTTACTCTGCGTATGCAGCACCGGACCGAATCCACCCGCTTTGCGCGTAATCCAGAAAAGAAGAACCAATCCCACGACAAGCATGAACGGCGCGCCGACGCCTTCCAGGAATTTGATCGTTTCTATCCCGCGCCAGATGACGAGCATATTGATTGCCCAGAAAAGAAAAAAGCAGATCCAGCTGCTGGTGGGAAAATTTGCGGCGCCTGGCCACAAGATACGGAGCATGGAGTAGATGGCTTGCCCGCCAATCCACGTCTGGATGCCGAACCAGCCGCATGCCACCAGCGCGCGCAGAATTGCAGGAACATTCGCTCCGCGCACACCGAATGACGCGCGCACAAAAACAGGAAACGGGATGCCATAACGAGTGCCGGCATGCGCATTCAGCAGCATGGGAATCAAGACAATCAAATTTCCCAGAAGGATGGTGAGAACTGCCTGAATCCAGCCCATGCCGCCCGCAATCAGGCCAGAGGCCAGCATGTACGTGGGAATACATACGCTCATGGCCACCCACAGCGACGCGTAGTTGTAGGTGCCCCAAGAGCGCTTCTCTGACGGAATCGGAGCCAGGTCAGGGTTGTACAGAGACGGATCGATCCGTGTTAGTTCCATTCCTCATGTCCCTGGAAAATCTGAATAAGGCGTCACACTATAGCAAGTATTTCGGCAAATTCTATCGTTGCAACAAGTGGGGGATTCTCGGTATGGCCCGCCCGGGTGTCTGATATCTAAATGTCGTGAAGCGGCTCGTGAGTTTCGATCCTAGAAAAGGAACTGCTCATGAAATTGAAAGCTGTCACAATCGCCTATGTACATTCTTTGAGCCAGAGGAATGCTCTAGGCTCGGCGCACAAGTGGTTCTGAGCGAGAATTATGACCAGCGTCGCCAAATTTCCGTGTGACCAGGCCGTGATGTTGGCTGGGAGGTCCGATTCTTCCTGCGCTGGCCGAGGCGCGTGGGTGCTTGCGGCGACGATTCTAGGGTCGAGCATGGCATTCATCGACGGGACGGTGGTGAACGTTGCGCTTCCAGCACTGCAAGCCGATTTGCACGCGACCATCGCGAATGTCCAATGGGTGGTCGAATCCTACGCATTACTGCTGGCGGCGCTCCTGCTTACAGGTGGGTCTCTCGGCGACTACTACGGCCGCCGGAGGATCTTTGCGACAGGTGTGATTCTCTTTGCGCTAGCTTCGGTATGGTGCGGAGTTGCCGGGAACGTGGGAGAACTCATTGCGGCGCGGGGAGTGCAGGGACTCGGCGGCGCACTGCTTGTCCCAAACAGCCTCGCGTTGATCGGAGTGTCCTATTCAAGGGAAGAGCGCGGGCGGGCAATCGGAACATGGTCTGGATTCACTTCGATCACGATGGCGATTGGTCCGGTCCTCGGGGGATGGCTGGTGCAGCACCGGTCGTGGCGATGGGCATTTTTTATCAACGTGCCGATTGCGATGGCGGTGATTGTCCTGACGGCATGGCGAGTGCCGGAAGATACTGTTCGCAACGAAAATTCGAAACTTGACTGGACAGGAGCGCTGCTCGCCTCCGTCGGCCTCGGCGGAATCGTATACGCATTCATTGAAACGTCGCCCTTAGCGGGATTGGTCGGTGTCGTGGGTTTGGTGGCGTTCGCCGTCAACGAGGCGCAGTCGCGAGAGCCGATGCTGCCGCTGGCACTGTTCCGCTCACGAAATTTTGATGGAGCCAATCTGTTGACGCTGTTTCTGTACGCGGCCTTGAGCGGCGTGCTGTTCTTTTTTCCGTTAAATTTGATCCAAGTGCAAGGCTACACGGCGACGAAGGCTGGTGCAGCTCTGCTGCCGCTCATCTTGATGATGTTCTTGTTGTCCCGCTGGTCGGGCGGACTTATGAAACGTTACGGTGCGAAGAAGCTGCTCATCATTGGGCCTTTCCTTGCCGGTCTTGGATTTGCATTGTTCGCGAGACCCGACGTCGGTGGTAGTTACTGGACGACGTTTTTTCCTGCACTTGTGGTGCTGGGATTGGGATTGGCGATTAGTGTTGCGCCGCTGACAACGACAGTGATGAGCGCTGTGCCGCAGAATTATGTTGGCGTTGCTTCGGGAGTAAACAATGCGGTTTCACGTGTCGCCGCGCTGCTGGCAGTGGCAGTTCTGGGATTGGTTCTGAATCATGTGTTCAATCGCGTCGTCGATTGGACGTCAGGATCGCTGCCAACAGAGATTCGGCAGCAGATCGATGCGCAGCGGCCGAAACTTGCTGCCGCCGAAGTGAGTGACGCTCGCGGCAGGCAAGCTATTAACGAAGCGTTTGTGGCAGGCTATCGCGCGGTTGTGTGGATCGGCGCGGCTCTCGCAATTCTCAGTTCATTGAGTGCGGCCGTGCTCATTACCGGCGAAGTTGAATGGGAGGAGGTAGAGCATAGAGCGAATTAGGTAAATTTGTACTCAGGCAAAGCGTGTAGCCGGAACAAGACTGTTCGGTCTTAGAAGTTTTTTCCCCGCGCTCAAGCATAAAAATCACGCCCCGCCTTCCAATCCCCTTTAAATGTTTGGAGTGGCGGGAGTTATTTGGCTCGGGAATGGCCGTCGATTTGCTGCGCTTATTTTGTCCAGTCACATATCTAAACAAGAGGTGACTCGTGAAGAAGACGCGTGCAAGTTATCTTTTTTGGGCTGCCGTGGTGGCGGCTCTTGTGTTACCGTGGGCGGCTGGCGCAGGCGGAACTCACGACCAGATCGGTCTGGCGCAGAATCCTTCCTCGCAGCCGACGACGCAAGATAATTCCCAGCGGAACGACCAAAACGATGTGAAGACCTTCACCGGCACAATCTCGAAGAGCAATGGAAACTATGTTCTCGAGGAATCAACTGTTGGAGGGACGTATGGCCTCGATGACCAGAAAACGGCCAGCAACTATGAAGGAAAGAAGGTAGTGGTGACAGGGACGTACGACTCGGACAGCAAGACCATACACGTACAGAAGATTGAAGAATT
>QHYO01000040.1 GCA_003224135.1 Acidobacteriota bacterium
GGAATCGTTCGCGTGGTCCGTGTTCCCTCCGCATTCACTCCTCCGACCGTCTGTATGCCGAGCGATTCCGTTTTGGCCTCCGCTTCTGCCGATTCCTTGAAATTGCGATAGAAGACGTTACCCGGCGCACCACCCGGTCCACCTTTCGTCCGAACGCTCATTCCAATCGGGCCAGGCATCTGCCGTGCAACCTTTTGGTCCGGTTCGAGCACGTACGCCGTCCCCGCTACTGGATCGCTGATCTCGATGAAGGAGTGCGGCTCGCCAGACGCCGCCAGCGGGCCAATCGCCGGCAGTGTGACTTCTTTGCGAAACCGGCCCACGCTGTCTCGATACAGATTCGTTTGCGTCTTCCGCGTAATGCGGTTGCCATCCGACAGGGTTTGCGTTGTTTCCGAAGTCGCGACCGCGCTAAACGGCGCTCCTTTCACCACTTTGCCACCGTGCAGTCCGCCGCCAAAGCCGAGCAGCTCAATGTGATTCTCAAAGAAGGCTCCGCCTTCCCCAACCGCAACTGTCCCCGCCTCGCCGACCGCGCCGCTTTGGATCATTACCGGCCCAGGCTCGCCCCCCACCGTCTCGCCATGGATCGTTAGCGTAGGCAGAGGTGGTCCCTCTTGCGCTTCCTGGGATTGCGTTTCCTGGGCTTGCGCCACTCCCGCACCCGCAAGAAGAGCAACCGTAAATACCGCGTTCATCCATCCCACTTCGCATTTCATTTTTCCGTCTCCTCTTCTCTCCCGACTCGGCCGTGCGTTCTTCACTGCCGCTAGCTCTCCGTACCTTTCAGCTCAGCGCGCCAGACGCACTGCTTGCGGCAATCCGTCATTCCCAACCAGCAGATCCACTTGGATCCATTCACCTGCTCGCTCTTCATTCACCGGGAAACCCAAAGCGCCAAGCGCCCCTCGCTGCATGCGCACACGTACAATCGCAGCTTCTTCGGTTTCAGAAGGTAAGCTGCCCGGTAGAAGAGTAAACTTTCCGCTATCTTCGTCCTTGGCGACAGCCGCGTTCGCGGTGCCGGACTTCTTTGGCTCCGCCCGGAGTGCGTTCTCTGTGCTCGGCTCGGAAACGGCAGTGTCGCGACTCTCCGGAGTCTGCTTTGGCGCGCTGGGCGCTCGTTGCCACGCGCCCCAACTCACCGCCCCGATCAACACTGCTGCCGCAGCCAATGCCCACGCCGAAATCGTCACCGCGCTGCGAGGAACTCGCGCCTCGCGCCGCGTGCGCAGCTCCTGCCTCAGGCGCATCTCTACGCGCGCCGGCGCCGAGTTCACGCGCGTAGCTTCCCGCAAAAGCCGCAAATCGCTTTTCACCTCGCGCCAGGACTCCAGCAGCGCGCTGCAATGTCCGCAGACTCTCGCGTGTGCGGTGGCTTCGGACCCTTCCTTCGGGTCAGCATCGCTGCGGTCAAGATCCAGGCCGCGCAGTTCGAATTCTTCGCAATTCATCATTTCAACTGCCTTCCCTACTTCGCGCCCGCACTTGCACGGCGTGGCGCGTCCCGCAAGAGTTCCAACTTCGCAAGCAGCAAGGCCCTTCCACGATGTAGCCGCGAACGAATCGTGCCGATCGGGCAGCCGCATACGTTGGCCGCTTCTTCGTAACTTAACTCTTCCAATTCACACAGAACTACTGCTTCCCTAAATTCAGCGGGTAAATCCAACACCGCTTCTCTTACCTGCTCGATCCGCTCTCGTTTTTCTGCGATCATCATCGGCGTCAACGGATCCTCTGGTTCTCGCCAGACGCTTCCATCAGGTCGAGAGACATTTCTCGCGGAATTTTCTCCAATTGTTTCATCACTCGGTTTCGAGCCACGCCAAACAGAAACGCTCCCAGCTCTCCTCGTTCGGCCTGATATTTCTGCGGTTCGCGAATCAACACCAGAAAAACTTCTTGCACCACCTCTTCGGCTGCCCATGGGGAACCGGTCATGCGTAGCGCGTAGCGGTAGAGCGCTGACTGGTGCTTTTGGTACAGCGCAAGGAACGCCTGCTCGTCGCCGCGTGCCGCACGCTTAAGCAGCGCGTCCGACTTCTCGTCCAGGATTTTCATTACTCGAGTTAGACGCCTCGCTGCTCTTCAATGGGTATTCCGTCGAGCAACAAAAAAGGTTCCCCCCGCAATGAGCTCCTTTGGCGAAGTTCGAGCGAAAGTCTTCGTTTTCCTTGCGCTATCGACCGTCCGGACGGAACAGCTTCGCGGCAATCTGTGTCACGAACCGCCGCGGCACCAGTCGCTCTGAGTGCGCTCCGAGGTAGTTTCCGAGGCCGGAAATCACGTAACTCTTCCCCGCTGCCAGGGCCTTCAGCCCATTGCGCGCGACAGTCTCTGCGGATTGTTCACGCCCTTTCGAGTGCGTCGGATGCCCCGCCAATTCGTGAAATTCGGAGGTTGTCGTACCAGGACAGAGCGCGCAGACGCGCACTCCGTGCGGCTTCATCTCTTCCGCGAGCCCTTCTGCCAAAAGCAAATCAAACGCTTTCGTCGCAGCATACGTGGAAATGTAAGGCACCGCCTGAAACGACGCCGTCGAAGCCACAATCAGCACGTCACCACTTCTCCTTGCCACCATTCCGGGAAGATACAGCCTGGTGAGGTGAACCACTGCGCTGCAATTCACCTGCACCATTTTCAACAGTCGTTCGCTCTCGGTTGCGGGAAATTCTCCGTACTGGCCGAAGCCTGCGTTGTTCACGAGCAAACTGATCTCAAGCCCTCTGTCCTGCGTGAACTGAAAAATCTCCTCAGGAGCCGAAGCCTTCGCCAAATCTGCTGCAATCATCTCCGCCTGGATCTTATGCTTAGTGCCCAGTTCCTGCGCCAGCTCTTCGAGCCGGTCTTTTCGGCGCGCCGTCAAGACCAGATGAGCTCCGCCTAGCGCGAGCTCTTCTGCCAACGCCTTTCCGATTCCTGCGCTTGCGCCAGTCACTAACGCCCATTTGCCCTTCCATTCGCTGATCATCGGAGCCTCAATTTGCTGGCGTTCAAAGCGGCCGCCACAGCGTCTCCATTTCCATTAGCTTCCTTAGTGGCCAGAGGGCGGCTCCTCCGCTGCGACGACTTCGGTTTCCTCGGTTTCCGGTGCCTTCTCTTTTTCGGCTTTTCCAAGAACTGTGTCTTTGACCCTGCAGCCCTCGCGCTTAATCCGATCCATCAAGCGGCGAGCCCACACAAATTCCGCCGCGAGCAGTCCCAATCCCAGGAAAATCACCAGCCAACCTGGACCCGGCGTGATAAGCATCACCACTCCCGCGATCAAAAACGTAAATCCAGCAACAACGCGAAAAACGCGGCGTACCTGTTCGACCGTGTTCAGACCCATGAGCCCGCCAATCCGTTTCTGCTTTGACGATGGCAGACAACACAGGCCGAAGCAAGCCGCCGCGAACAACATTGCTTCCGGGGCCTACCGGAACTATGATTCGCCCAACGTCCACCCGCGCCTCCAACCGCGAAACGAGCGCTTCGCAAACCGCGCCGCTCCTTTTCCGTGACAATGCTGGGTGGCGCTCCGGAGGTTTTCATGAAACTTCGTCGCAACACGCCTGTGGTTCTGTTGCTGGTTCTCCTGTCAGGAACGGCTCTGCAATCGCAGCAAATTGGAAAATATGTCCCGGTAAGCGCGGGCTCCGACGCCGATCGCGCCATGGTCGAAATCAATTCCGCCAACGATCCCGCGCAAAAGCTGACCTTGATCGACAAATTCGCTGCCGGCCCTGGTCAAGGCGAGATGGCCCTTGTCGCAAACGAGCTGTATGTCAACTACTTCCTCGCCCAGAAGCAGTCCTGGTAATTTTCAGAACGCCGTGAATATGGTTCGCGCCGCATCTGAAAAGGGCGACGCCGAAAAACTACTCTTGTATGGTGCCAAAGCGCAGAACATTCTCAGTTCCTTCAAAGCCTCGCCAGCTCCATCAGGTACTCCGGCTGAGACCTGGGAGCAACAAAAAAAACGTACGATCGAAAGCAATCAAGACAACATCCGCTACATCCAACAAGCCATTTATGGCGGCGCCTACCAGACGCAGGATTCCGCAAAACGCGCCGATCAACTGCTACGCTTTGCAAAAACGTTTCCAGATTCGGAATATGCGCTACCTGCCCTGGGAGTTGCCGCGACGTCTTACCAGCAGGCGCAAAATCCGCCGAAGATGCTGGAAGTCGCCAACGCGCTTCTCATGAAAGATCCTAACAATCTGGGAATGCTGCTGCTCGTATCGGACTATTACGGGGAGAAGGGCGAACAGCTCGATAAAGCGGAATCGTACGCGCAGAAAGCAGCCACGCTGGCAGAGTCCGTACAGCGGCCCGCGAATGTGACCGAGGATCAGTGGAAGCAACAGACCGCATTACAAAAAGGTCTCGCGTTGAGCACGCTGGGACAGGTAAATTTGCAAAAAAAGAACAACCTGCAAGCGGTGAAGAATTTCCAGGCGGCCGCGCCACTCTTAAAGTCCAACGATGCCAGCTATGCGCGAAACGCCTATCGCCTGGGCTTCGCGTTCATCAACCTGAAAAAAATTCCAGACGCAAGAACCGCCTTCAGCGATGCGGCGTCTGTGAGCAGTCCCTACAAAGGCCCTGCGCAAGACAAGCTGAAAACGTTGCCGGCTGGCACGACAACGCGCCGCAAAACAAGCTGAGGCCCTTTACACGATTGATGGGATTGCGAGTCCCGCGCTCGAACTGAGAATGGCAGAGAGGGTGGGATTCTCTCTCTACCCGCCCGAAACTATCTGTCAGACAGTCAAAACCGCGCTTTTCCAACCGCTTATTGATCTCTGCATAAAGAATGCAATAATAGGTGTTCAGGAGCAGAACACCTATGCCCAGACTGAAAGGGAGCGCCGACCTACTCGAAGATCGGCGCAGGCGAGCCCTGGCATTGCTGGATTCCGGTTACTCTCTCAACGAA
>QHYO01000363.1 GCA_003224135.1 Acidobacteriota bacterium
AGGCGACGCACATCCAGACCACAGTTTCGGCGACAGAATCACCCAATTTTTCCAATCCAGTGACGCCGAGGACTACGCGGACTTCAAGAAACACGATGGCTACGGCGAAGCTGCGGGTCATCCATTGCCGATGCAATTGAACCTTGCCTTTTAAGATGAAATAGATGGCGATGGCGGTGGTCAGCATCCAGATCGCGGCATCGGCGAACGCGGCGAAACTAAAGGAACGCGTGCCCCCCATGCGCTCTTCGTAATATTGGATGTAGAAACCGAGTGGAGCCCCGATGAAAACACCGGCGACGTAGAAGCGCCCGACAACGCGATGAAATTTTGCGAAACGCTGGCGGAGGAGATCGGAGAATTGCATTGGTCCAAGCAAGAGAGCGCATGCTCCCATGATGCCGTGAGGTAAAAGATACCATTTGAACGAGCTGATGTGAGTCCATTCTGGGTTCTTGGCATCGATGAGGAAGCGTTCGTTATGGACAAGAACGTAGGCCATCATCAAACCGATAAATCCAAATAAGAAGTATTTAGGACGCAACCAAGAAGCGGACGGCAACGGAATGGAGCTGGTGGCCATATTCGTTTGTCCTGTCTGATCGGATGGGATTTGTGCGGTTACGATACTCCAAGAGCGAGTTTGCGGCCAGCTAAATAATGGGTCGAGGTGAGGGAGGACTCATGCGGCGATGGATTTTCTGGAGCGGGATTTGGCTCGGCGGATCATTGGAAGGTTGGGCGGAATCCCGAGATGGCGAGTCCCCCAATGGCACATGTCGGTCAGCATGGGCATGAGGTCGTCGCCGGCTTTTGTGAGGTAGTAGGTGACCTGCGGCGGCGTGGATGCTTTGATCTTGCGCTGGATTACGCCGTCCTTTTCGAGTTGGCGCAATTGCGCGGTGAGCACTTTTTCGCTGACGCCGGGCAGCAGGTCGCGAAGTTCCGCAAAACGACGCGGCATGAAGCCGAGATGCCAGACAACAAGCACTTTCCATTTGCCACTTAAGACGTTGATGGTGCCTTGAACCGGACAGCCAAAGTCTTTTTTCATAACGCGCTCCGGGCTTACATAAATGTGCGTACTTCTTGCGGGCGCAACAGAGTTATACCATTTCGCTGGACGAGTGGCGCGCATTAAGAAACGTTTCGCGACCGCCCCGCCTGCGATTCGGGCAATTGAGGAGAAAATCTATGATTTTGGTCACCGGTGCAAGTGGAAACGTCGGGAAGGCTGTTTTGCAGGAAGTAGCGAAGAGCAGGGCAAAACATCGCGCGATGTACCGTTCGACCGTGGAAGCGACAAAAGCCCCTCCGGGAACGGAGACCGTGATTGCGGATTTTGCCAAGAAGGACACGCTTCTGACGGTGCTACGGAACGTGGACAGCGTGTATCTGGTGTGCTCACCCATCCCGCAACTGGTAGAGCTTGAAAGCAACATGGTTGACGCGTGCGTTGCGGCAGGTGTGAACCAGGTGGTGCTGAATTCCGCAATGGGCGCGGGTGATTACGACAAATCGTTTCCGAGCTGGCATCGCAAAGTGGAAGATAAACTGAAAAGCACCCGGCTGTCATACACGATTTTGCGGCCGAATTCGTTTCATCAGAATGTCGTGGCGTTCTTTGCACCGAGCATACGGACGCAGGGAGTGTTTTACTCGTCGATGGACGCTGCGCGGGTCAGCTTTCTGGATGTGCGGGACATCGCAGTGGTGGCGGCGAAGGCGCTCGCTGGCGGCGAACACGCGGGGAAAACGTATGAGCTGAACGGACCGGAAGCGTCGAGCTACGCCGAAGTAGCGGAGAAGATTTCGAAACAGGTGGGAAGCGCCGTGCAATACGTAGATATTCCTATGGAAGCACAGAGAAAGGCGATGTTGGAGCAGGGGATGCCGGAATGGCAGGTAACGGCGCTACTCCAGTTGCAGGAATACTACACGGGTGGCAAAGGCGGCAGCGTGGATGGCTTGCTGCAGCGGTTGCTCGGACGGGCGCCGATTACCATGGATCAATTTCTCGCGGAGTTTGCGGACGAATTTCGCGGACAGGCAGCGAACGCGTGAGGATGTAACACAGACGCAGCATGGGACGCTGTGCGCGCCTTAGTCTCTTCCGCTGTCTCTAACCTTCTTCTTTTTTCGATGCGACAGCAGCCGCTGTACGCTTGAGCGCCAAATTTTCCAATTGGACTGCCATTCCGGCCAGGCGTTCTAGCTCGTTGCGCAACGCGGGCCAGGTATCGCCACCCATTTCTGCCAGAAACTTCGCCTGAACTTTTCGCCACAGAGGCACGGCGACGGCGAGAGCTTTTACGCCAGGATCCGTCAAAGTCAAAAAACGCTGGCGCCTGACAGAGCGGGAAGAGATTTCAAGGTAGCGCTGCTTTTGCAGAAGGCGAAGGCTGCGGGTGAGGGTGGTTTGATCCAGCACCAGGATTTCGCCGATGCGGGAAATGGAGACGGGCTGAAACTTCGCGATGGCGGTCAGGATAGCGAACTGGGTGGCTCGGAGGCCGGAAGGTTCGAGGCCGAGGTCGTAGAGGCGAGCGACGGCGCGAGCAGTGCGACGAAAGTTGAAAGCGGCACAAGAGCCGGTGCCGGAAAGGTCGAGCGAATCGGTGGCTCCGCCCTTGACTTGCATATACATGTCAAGTATAAGTGATCTCAGATTGGTGTCAAGCGAGTGTTCTCGGCGCGAGAATTCTCCGGAGTTCCCCCGCCGATTTCAAAACATGGTCGGAGGAAGCTAAGGGGTGAACCATGTCGATGCCGATGAGTACGAGTGCGGCGCTGGCAGCACGGGGTCGTGCTCCAAGCGAGGTTCGGGCGCAGAGCCGTTATGTGAGCTTTGGCCATTTTCAGGTGGATCTGCAACGGGAAGAACTATTCAAAGATGGAGCGCGGGTACACATTCCATCGAAGGTCTATCAGGTGTTACTGGCTCTTGTAGAGAGGCCGGGAGAAATTGTTACGCGCGACGACTTGCGCGCTCGGCTGTGGCCCGGTGGAACGTTCGTCAACTATGACGCGAACGTGAACACCACGGTGAACAAGCTGCGGCTGGCGCTCGGAGATTCTCCGGATCAGCCGATGTACGTGGAAACGGTTCCGCGGCAGGGGTATTGTTTTGTGGGATCCGTCGAACGCAGAACTGAATTTACGAAGAGTCCCGACGGGAAGGGCGTGGTTCTTTCTACAGAGGCAATCAAGACGCGCGAGGTTTCGGCGGCACCGGCGGTGGAAAATTTGAAAGGCAGACTCCCAGGATTTTTTGCGAGCGGGTGGGCGGCAGCGATTCTTTTGTGCGGAGTACTGCTTGGCATTGGGATTGTGTTGTTTACGCACCGGCCGTCGTGAGCCCTCGACAAGGCGCAGATTCCTACGCTAGAGATCCTTCGCCCATCCTTATCGGATTGGCGAAGGATGACAAGGCATTATTCAGCCTGAACCACGCGGATTTAACTCACACTGTAGACAAGCTAAACGTCGCTGGAAACCGGTAAGGTGCCGCGGAGGCCGAGGGCGTCGGCGTTTTCGCGCATGGCGGCGATGCAGAACGCGATGTGTTCTTCGAGAGGGACGCCGAGTTCTGCGGCGCCGTTGCGGACGTCATCGCGAGAGACTCCTTTGGCGAAGGCCTTGTCCTTCAATTTCTTTTTCACCGATTCCATTTCGAGATCAAGAACGCTTTTTGACGGGCGGACGTAGCAGCAGGCGGTGATGAATCCTGCGAGTTCGTCGCAGGCGAAGAGCGTGTGTTCGAGCGGAGTCTGGCGCGGCGTGTTGCAGTAATCGGCGTGAGACATCACGGCACGGATGAGCTCTTCAGGGTACCCGCGCTCGCGAAGAATTTTTGCGCCTTCGGCGGGATGTTCGCGGTTCGGGGCGTGGTCAGCGTTGGGCCAGCGCTCGTAATCGAAATCGTGGAGCAGGGCTGCCAGGCCCCAGAGCTCTTCATCTGCGGCGGATTTGCGGGCGTAGGCGCGGACGCAGGTTTCTACAGCGAGCATGTGCTTGCGCAGGGATTCGGATTGTGTGTATTCGCAGACAAGATTCCAAGCGTCTTCGCGGGATGGCAAGAGAAGTTCCTCCGAGCAGATTCGAATGTTTATTGGAGCACAGGAGACTAACAAAGAGAAAGCAAGAGAACGAAGGGTAGCACCAGACCGGCGACTCTCAGTAAATCCAGCCAGTCGAACTCTCGACGACCGTCCATTTGCAGCTTTTTTCTGAAGTACGTGTCGCCGACCGGAACCGCACAGCATTCCACAGTAAAAAGAGGACGCAACGATTGCCTGATGAAATGAGCGATCAAAACCTTCAAAAATCGCGGGCAATATAAACAGCTCCAGATGGCGAGAGATTAGACCATCCGGGAACCGTGCGACATCGTCGACTCGCGGGGTTGCTCGACACGACACAATGGAAATGTTGGGCGGAACTGGCACCTTGCAAATTGTGGTCTTTGCGGTAGGTGAACACAATCTGTAGTAATGGTTTGGAAAGGCGGCGAAAACCCGACGAGACAAGGCGAAAGTCAGGCGTAAATCCGGTTCTAGTCCTCACTAAAAATTTCTAATTCTTCAAAAATATTCTTGACAGTTTGAGGCCCATCGGCGAGACTCCACGACGCGCCAGTATCTGCCTTCCCCCGAGAACGTTCCGACGTTCCTCTCCTATCCGCACGCCGGACAAAGTCAGCGAGGAGTACCGGTGTCTGCAAATACTGAAAAAGAGTCTTTAAGTTCGCTTGAGATGGACAGGGAAGTGATCCGCTGCAAGACGTGCGGTCTTGTACAGTACCGGACCCGCACGGGCAACTGCCGCCGCTGTGTGCGTGCATTGCCGCAGAGACTGGAGTTCCTGATTCCCGAGGCGCCACCGCTCGAGGAGCAGGGCGAGGAAGCAGTGTCCGACAAGTTCGCCAACCAGAAGACGGTTGAGAACATCGGGCAGCGCATCCGCCAGTTGCGCGAATCGCGCTCCATGACGCAAAGCCAGTTGCAGTCCAGGTCTAAAGTGTCGCGGTCCTATCTCTCACGAATCGAGAGCGGACAGATGACGCCGAGCCTGGGCACGCTGGAAAAGATCAGCGAAGCGTTGAACGTCGGGCTGAACCGGTTCTTCATACCGGAATCGGACGGCGAAGCGCTGCTCGAGGATCCGTTCATCCAGGGTCTGCGTCCGTTTTCGCAGCAGCTGGATTGGGAGCAGTGGCAATCGATATTGAAGAGGTTGCAGGCGATCAGCGACCACGTGGGAGCAGCGCCGGTGAACCTCCGCC
>QHYO01000364.1 GCA_003224135.1 Acidobacteriota bacterium
TGCAAAGAACGGCATGAAATATGCCGTGATCAACCTGCAAGGACGCATTTTTCTTCCGGCGATTGACGATCCGTTCCGCAAGGTGGATGAATTGCTAGCCACTTTGTTCGCTGACGTGGCGTTTGTGCTGGTCGATATGCACGCGGAGACGACGAGCGAGAAGATCGCGATGGGCTGGTATCTGGATGGCCGGGCGACGGCCGTAGTAGGCACACACACGCACGTAGCGACCGCGGACGAGCGCGTTCTGCCCGAAGGCACGGCTTACATCACCGACGTGGGGATGACAGGGCCGCATGGCGGCGTAATTGGAATGGACCGCGTGGCAATCATTAAAAAGTTTCTGGATGCACTGCCGACGCGGTTTGAAGTGGCGCAAGGCGACGTGCAGATGAATGCGGTGCTCATCGATACGGATGACGATGGGCCGAGAAACAACGCGGGACGGCTGAAAGCGCGCAGCATCGAACGGTTGCGGCTGCGTATCGACTGAGTTCTTCGCTGTTCGCTGGTGAGTTTCGCTTCGGCCGCTTTAAACCTTCCGGTGTTTCTTCTCAAGACACCGCCACGCCAAATGAAAGCAACCTAAAGGCTTATCTGGCAGTCTCACCAAACGTATAGAAACAGGAGCAGCCCCGGCCTTGAAGACTCTTGCGGTGATGTGTCTATTGTTAAGCTACGTGGACGCTGCCACGGCGCAGGTGGACGTAGACCTGGTGGCAAAGCGGCGGCTGTTCGCGCCGGTGGGACCCGGACTAAAACAGATTCGCGAGGGCGCGGACGGAAAGATCTACGTGCTGGCGTCACCGTCGCCCGGCCTGGTGGTTTACTCGCCAGAAGCACGCCGCTTGCTGACGATGCGCGAAGCTTTCGGACTGCCAGCGGCGGCACTGGCGGAGGCGAAAGCGTCGGGCGAAATTCTGGTGGAGTTCGGCGAAGATTGCGACGTGGATGCCGACGGCACGATTTACATCGCCGATCGCGCGGCAAACAATATTCAAGTGTATTCGAAGGAAGGACGGCACTTACGTACGGTTCCGATCAATGCGCCGGTGGCGGTGGCGGCAATGCTCGAAGGCGAGGTAGCGGTCGGAACCATGCAACAGGAAGCTTTGGTGACGGTGTTCGACAAGAATGGGCGGTTGGTGCGCGAATTTGGCAATCCAGAAACGCTTACCGATCGCGGGGATCTGAACCGCTTCCTGAATCTTGGCGAGCTCTCGAGCGACGGGCTGGGGCATTTGTATTACGGCTTCAAATATTTTCCTGAGCCGACGGTAAGGCAATTCGATCGCTTCGGCTATGCTGGCGAAGATGTGCGCTACACGGCGCTGGACGCTATGCCGGAGGCTGCGGCAGTGCGGCGAGAGATTGAACGGCAGGAGCGGCGAGGCGGCACGCCTCGATTCAAGCAGGTGATGACTGCAATGGGCGTAGACAAACAGACAGGCGAAGTGTGGATCGCCATGGGAAACATGCTTTTACGGTTCGATAAGGAAGGAAACAGGCGAGCGACGTTCCGGCTGTACACACCTGAAAATGCGCGGCTTGAAGCGGTGGCGATGGTCGTCGAAAAGGATCGGCTGCTCATCGGGGGCGACCCGGCTGGAATTTACGAGTTTGAGCGGCTGGACCTGAAGCAGAAGTAAAATGTTCTCGAGCGAGAACGTTTTTTGTCAAAATGAACGACGTAATGTTACGCCGCTAGAAATTCGGGACGACATTAGCAATAATTATTTTTGCGCCACCATGTTTTTCCACAGCATGCGCCGAGAGTTTTTCTACGTTTCTTCCAAGAATGTCTTGCTGCAACAGTGGTGTGGGCTGATTCTTCCTCAGCCAATGCATGGAGTTGCGAGACGCAACGGATTGAGTTTCGTCTTTTTGGCGCCTGTGGAAAAGTTGTGTATGCTGTGTGAACGCGGGCACGTGCCCTGCCATACTTTTTGCTTGCCCCCTTCGCATCAATCGGAGACAATCCCGCGCTGACACAACCGAGGCGGTTCGGTGGTCGAGAAAGAAAGGGACGTGCGCGGATTCAGGGGCAAGCTAGCGTTCGCGTTCGGACAGCCTTCCCGCAGGAAAAAGTAACTCAAGAAGGTAGGACTCACGGCAAGAAGGTCTTTCCACAGGATTTACACATCTGTGGAAATAGCGAGGGTTTTGATTTTTGCTCAAATGACGACGGCTATCCAACTTGGCAGGGAACGTGAAACGGCGAATCTGTGGGACAAGTTCCTGGAGCGCGTAAAGTCCCGGGTGAGCATCAATACATTTAACACCTGGTTTCAGCCTACCCGGCTGAATCGCGCCGAAGCGGAGCTCATTTACGTTCAGATCCCCACGACGGTATTCCGCCAGGTACTTACGCGTACGTATGGCGAGATTGTGAAGGCGGTTTTTCATGAGCTTGGCGTGCCAGCCATGCGAGTGCAGTACGTTTGCACCGAAGAAGAGCCGGTAACCGCCACGCCGGCCGCTGCAATCAGCGCTATCAAGCAATCGAAGCTCGATTTTGAAAGCAGCGATCACCAACTGAACGCGCGGTACACGTTCGACACCTTTGTGGTTGGCAAGTCGAACGAATTCGCGCATGCGGCTTCGCGAGCGGTTGCCGAGCAGCCATCGAAAGCGTACAACCCGCTGTTTTTGTACGGCGGCGTGGGAATGGGCAAGACGCACTTGATGCATGCGATCGGGCACACAATCAAGCAGCGAAACCCGGCGGCGCGGCTGAGCTACGTCAGCGCGGAAAAGTTTACGATTGAAGTGATCAATTCGCTGCGCTTCGACAAAATGTTCAGCTTCCGCGAACGGTTTCACACCGTGGATGTGCTGCTGGTGGACGATATCCAGTTTATTGCGGGAAAAGAGCGAACGCAGGAAGAATTTTTTCACACGTTCAACGCGTTGTATGAGCAACACAAACAAATTGTGATTTCCTCGGATTGCCTGCCGAAAGACATCAATTCCATCGAAGAACGGCTGCGCTCGCGTTTTGAGTGGGGATTGATCGCGGACATTTAACCGCCGGACCTTGAAACCAAGATCGCGATTCTGCAGAAAAAAGCGGAAAACGATCGGTTCGCGCTGCCAGACGATGTGGCGGAATACATTGCGCGGGCGTCACGGTTTCGCTGGCTACGGCACAGCAGGTGCTGCGCAATATCATTGCGTCGCAGGAGAAGCGTGTCACCATTGACCTGATTCAGAAACGCGTAAGCGAGCACTTCAATCTGCGTGAGCAGGATCTGAAAGTTCGCAGCAACACACGCGCGATTGCTTTCCCGCGCCAGGTGGCGATGTACATCGTGAAACAACTGACCACGGCTTCGCTGCCGGAGATTGGCCGCCAATTTGGCGGGA
>QHYO01000367.1 GCA_003224135.1 Acidobacteriota bacterium
CATTTGCGGAGTCGAATGCGGCGTCGAAATTTGCCACGGCGGATTCCTGCTGGGACTCGAGTTCGCGGCCTAGCTCTTCGTGCTTGCGCTCGAGAAGTTTGTTGCGGCGAAAGTGGTCCATGGCGCGATGCTTTGCCGTGGCCATGAGCCAGGCGCCGGGGTTGTCTGGAACGCCGGACCCGGGCCAGCGTTCGAGTGCGGCGACGAGAGCGTCCTGAGCGAGTTCCTCAGCAAGGCCAACGTCGCGAACGATGCGCGTGAGTCCGGCAATAATTTTGGCGGACTCGATTCGCCAGACGGCGTCGATGACGCGATGAGTGGCGGCGGTTTCGACTTGTGTGGGCATGGCGACCCTTTCCAACTGGTGAAAGAATCAGATTACGAGAAAAATTTCACCAGTGAAAGGGGCGCTGCATCAAGCCGAGGTCAGGACGTCCGGTCAGGACCTCGCCTCAAGGCTTCGGATCAGGAGGCCGCGGCTCTGTCGGTGCCAACTCGGGGGTGCCGGGATTCGGGTGTATCTTGACCGGCTTCGAAGAGTTGGCGGAGTTCGCATTCGCCGTCGCCTGCGACGCGGATAAATTTTTTCACGTGCTCGATGGCCTCCTCCTTGGAGTTGGCCTGAAGGATTGCGAGGCCGCCGACCACTTCCTTGGACTCGGAGAAAGGGCCGTCGGTGACCGTGAGATTGCCATTGGAAAGGCGAACACGCGCGCCGCTGGCGCTGGGCATGCAGCCTTCTACGGCAAGCAGGTAGCCTGACCTCATCCCCTCTTCAACAAGATTGCCCATTGTGCACATTTCATCAGGCGAAGGCGGCACTCCTCTTTCCACTGATTTGTAGATGCTTAGAAATTTCATCCGTATCTCTCCTTTTTTTATTTTCCACTACGTGACCGCTCAAGACACTACGCGCAGGGAGGAAAATCCTCCGGGCCGAAAATCTGGCGAACTTCGGTTTCGCCCTCCCAACCGGGCCAGTGCTTCCGATGAAGTTCCATGAAGCGCTGCGCGCCTTCGATAGCCTCCTCTTTCGATTTGAGGTCGAAAATGGCGAAGCCGCCGATGACTTCCTTAGACTCAGTGAACGGGCCATCGGTGGTCTTCAGTTGTCCGCGAGCGACGCGAACGTGCGTGCTCGTCTTGGTTGGCGCGAGACCGCCAGCGGTGACCATTGTGCCGGCTTTGTTCGCCTCCTCGGTAAGCTTGTCGATGGCGTCCATCAGAGCTTTTGGCGGAGGCCCAGAGAGTTCTTCAGCGTGTTTGACCAACATCATAAATCGCATGTTCATCTCCTTTGATTTTCGGCCGGGGCTGAGGGCTTCTTAGCTCAGTGGCAAGTACAGGAAACCCGTCCTATTCGACCGTTGAAGATTTCTGCTATTGAAACGTCGAATGAAGATTGTCGAAATCGACAACTCTGCTAATTATTTTTTTGCTTCGAGTTTCTTGCCGAGTTCACGGTGACGATCGACAGCTTCGCTGGGAGCAAAATCGTCCAGCTCGAAAAATTGGCGGAGTTCGATTTCACCTTCGCCGTCCTGGCCTTCGTGGGGAGCAGGAGCGCGCTTGGCCCACTCGAGCGCCTCTTCGCGGGACTTGACCTGGATGATCCAATAACCGGCGATGAGTTCCTTTGCTTCGGTGAAGGGGCCGTCGACAATGGTGCGTTTGCCGCCCGAAAATTTGATGCGCGTGCCTTTGGAGCTTGGCTGGAGGCCGGCGAGATCGAGCAGCACACCAGCCTTCATGAGCTCCTCGTTGTACTTGCCCATCGCAGATAGAAGGGCCTCGCTCGGCATAACGCCGGCTTCCGATTCTTTGCTGGCTTTCACAATCATCATGAACTTCATGGTCGTTCTCTCCTTTGGTTTTTTTTTGCGGCAAACAAGCACCTGGGAAGTCGGTAGGTCCCTTTATTTCGCAGTTCGCGACTGTGCATCAAGAAATGATGTGACCGTTGACGCCAGCAGCGGCGACGAAAAAATATTGTAGTGCGTCAGGCCAGGCAAAATCGCCAACCGGGCGGGGGAAATTCCGGAGCCGTCCCAGCCACCGTCCTTTTTGCCGCCGCCGAGGAGTTCGAAAAATTGCACAGCGTGGGTGGGAGGGATGGCGTCCGCGTCGCCAAAGACGAGCATTGTGGGAATTTTGATCGATGCTACGTCGTTAGACCAATCGTAATTCTTCCTGAGCAATTCGCCGATTTTGCTGAGCAGCACAGGCCAATCTGCGGGCTTCGGCGCGATTCGGGAGTACATCTGATACATCGGGGTCTGCTTCATCGACTCGGCGGCGCCCGCGCCTACTTGCGCCATTCCGGCGAGGATCTCAGGATACCAACCATCGCGCTTGAAGGCAGTCGAGACCAGTACCAGTTTTCTGACCAGGTTGGCATGACGAACGGTCGTGCGAAGAGCGACACCAGCGCCGAGTGAATATCCCATGACTTCGGCATTTTCGATGCCGAGATGCTTGGCCAACGCAGCAACGTCATCGGCCATGGACTCGAACGCCATCGGGCGGTTGATGTCCGCAGTGCGTCCGTGAGCTTGCAGATCAACTGTAATCGCGCGCCGGGAATTGGAGAGCAGCGGCAGAATCTCCGCGAACATTTCACCCGCGCCAAGGCCGCCATGCAACAGGATTAGCGGTTCACCCGTGCCGTGGATTTCATAGTAGAGGTTGAGACCGTTTACTGGAGCATAGCCGGTTTTGACCGCAGTCTTCGAGGTTGCCTGAGAAAATGCCCGTACAGATGCCGCTAGCGTTATTCCGGCGGCGGAGGTTACGATGAAGCTTCTTCTCTGCATGAGCGGTGTGTCTCCCTTCCACCTATACGTCGTATGAATGGCGCGGAAATCTTCAAACTTAGGAACCTTTTCGGAAATATTTTCTCAGGGCCTAACTTCATGAACTATCAGGCAACTACGCCACTTTGGCCGCGGTTTGGAGGAGCGGCCAGAATACCAACGTCCCGAAGGCGCAAAGAGAGATGTGCTGATGATCGAAGGCTTCCGGGCGCAAAGCCTGCGATGCCGTCAAAAGGAGAGAGGGCAGGAGCACCAAGGTTTGCCTTGCGACTGTGCCCAAAAGGTTGATCAACTGGGCCGCTGGTCCGTCCAGCTTTCCGAGCAAGAGAACAATCGCAAGCCCGATAAAGACTGCTCCGACGATCGGGTTAATATTCCTAGAAGTTGTGTGTTGGTTCGTCATATCCGCCTCCCGAAGTACGCTTTCCTTTCCTCTACTGGTTCGTCGAACGAGGGGCGTCGAAATCGACAGCATTGCGATCTTTTTTTGTGAAATTTTCATGGCAACTAAAGGCTTTAGAGACAGGCAGTTAGCCCTGGTAGGTCAAGGACGAGGGTCTCGCTAAGGCCGTTGTGATGGATGGGGAGCGAGTTTTTGGCTTATCGGGCGTATTTGCGGATGTTCAGGGAGATGGGGATGCCGACGCAGAAAATGTGAATGACCACGCCGATAAGCATGGCCTTTACCGAGAAGGGGTATTTTGTGGCAGCGGACAGGGGAACTACAACTCGATTCATGAAAAAGTAGACGGCGATTCCGTATAGGACGCCGGACAGCACGGCTTGATCAATCAAGAAGCGGATGAACCGGCTGGCCAGGAAGAAGATGGTTGCTGCACTGAATGCAATCACAAAGTGAAGCAATAGGCCGAGAAGTGCGGTTCGAACGCCTCCATTGTATGCGCGTGGGCCAAGAACTCCACCGGCGATTCCTTGCAGAAGCCGGAGCGGCTTCGCTCCCATTGCACCGTAAACAATCAGCGCCGCACTAATATCCATCACGCCGCAAGTCAGCCCTGCGATGCCAATTCCTTTCGCGAGATTTGTTTTCGGCATCGTTGTGTTTCGTCAGCTGTGCTTCGCAATCGAGAACGAAGTATACATTACAAGGAGTGAAAACGTCTGGCGAGGGCCTGGCATTCGTTACGTGGCTGCGCTTGTTGGTGAGGCATCTAATCCGGCGTCGGGGCGATTCAGTCCTGACGGCACGGGGAGGTTCGGCGATGGCAACAGCGGTTCCGATTCGGCGGCGGAAGCCCGAGGTTGTGTAAAATAATCTTCGGAGAGACCAATTTCATGGGCGATGAGAGCACAAAGCGAGCAGCACAGGAATACCTTGCAGAGAGACTTTCGAAAGAAGGGCAGAGTTACGAAGACGGACTCAATCGGAAAGCTGCGGAAAGGCTCTCTCCAGCAGTCTGGAAAAGAGTAGCGGACATGGTGATCGCGAAGTGTGAAGAATGGAATGTTGTGGCCGGCGAGCGGACGTTTGCGCATCGGGAAACGCTGCTTGGAGACCTCCGAATCTTGTGCGCGGGGCGATCGCAGCAGATGGTTGTGCACTACGATTCTCAAAAATTATTGATCGTGATCAAGAACACGGCCCGTCCGGAACATGAGAAAGACGCGATTCTTCTCATCGAGGGATACTCGACTGGGACGGAGCGCGACGCACGTCTGGTGCGGAATAACGAGCCTGTGAACCTGGAAATGTTGATTGTGGGTGAGCTGCGCGTTCTGGCGGGAATGAGCCGGCGAGCCAACAGTTAGGTGCGCTAGATGATGTGAGGATCGCCGGTTCGGGGAAGGCCCGGAATTGTTGGAGAGCGTCGGAGGAGGCTACTCGGGCGGCTTGAGGTAGGCCGCGCCGTGGCGAAAGAGGCCCGCAGAGGGAATAGGTTGAGAGAAGACAATGCGGATGGGGACGAAGATCGCTCCGCTGCCGGGAGTAAAGGGAACGGCAATTTCGACGCGAGTGCCTTCTGGATATTGATTGCGGCTGCGAAAGGCGATGCCGCCTTTCGAGAGATCTTCACAGACAGCGACTTCTTCCTGGAAGCCGCGGCGGCGGATGCAAGCAAGGACCCGGGCTTTAACGCGAGTGCGGTTGCGACGAGGGAGAACGCGGTCGTCCTCATGGTTGGCCGCAAAGCGGCCAACCTCTGACCCGCGTGCGGCTTGCGATTCAGGCGAGACAAGTTCGGATTGCGCCTCGACCCAGATCGATGGCGCCTCGCAGACTTTACAAATGCGCGCGACGCATTTGCGCGATTCGAATGATTTCAGTTCCAGTTCGTTGAGATAAACGACTTCGCGGCGCTCACAAAAGCTGCACTCCATCAGGAGCCGGGCGAGCGCCTCTTCGGCTTTGTGAGGAGAGGGAAATTCGACGTCCCAGAAATCCGAGCGCGGCTCAAGAATATGGACAGCGTAGAGAAAGCCTTCGGGTTCATGATCGATTTCCGCGACGATTCTAGCGCGCGCGGACCTGATACCGGCTCCTTCAAGAGGCCGCTTTAGCGAGATCTCCTGACCGGGGAAGAATTTTTCCTGCATACGAAGCACACCACCGTTGCGGCTGATCAGCAGGGAATGCGCGAGGAGGCGACGCACCAAGCCAGAGCCATCCATCCAGGAAGCCTCGAGAGGTATGCGGAAAGATACGCGATCGCTTTGCCGCAGGCCTTCAGTGCGCGTAGTGGTCATGAAAGGGAAAAACACCGTCTAGACAACAGTCTAGCAACAGGGAAAGACGCGTTGAGCGGGCAGGTGGCGCGATTGTCGTAGCCACTAATACCAGTAAGGCGAAAAAGCTCCCGGAGAGGGTACTGGCCGGATGGACGGTTATCTTTTCGCAAATTCATTTCGCGGGCCGGGTTTACAGGACCTATTTGCCGGCACACTTAGAGTGAACCTAGAAGGGTATAGATCCGACGACCTGTCGGACGGAATTCAGCCGCCGTGAAGAACGTTATCTCTATGGACGAACATTTAAACAAGGGTGGGCCACGCGCTCTCTTAGTGCGCGACCGCCGGTACGCGATTCGGCATCCATTCGCAGCAGATGCCGAATGCCTGGATATGGAAGCCGGAACTTCCGCCACTGGTGTTACGTCGGATCTTTCGATGGGCGGGTGCTTTGTATGCACCAGCAAGCCTTTTCCTCTGGGCAGCCGTGTGCGGCTTACGCTGACGCGGAAGGATCAGACAGTGGAAGCGCTTGCCGTTGTGCGCATCGTGAAACCGCGTATCGGAATGGGAATCGAATTTCTGGACATCGGGGAAAAATATCACGGCACGCTGGAGCGATGGCTCGAGCAGTTGCGCCGCATCCGCTAGCGCCAGACCTCGCCCAGAAATACTACTCGTCAAATCTTCAATCCAGCACCGCGTCAAATATTTGAGACACCGCGCGCCGCGCTTCGAGAATGGAGAAGCGGTGATCCATCGCGCCGGCAAGATCGGTGTTCGCGAACGTGATGCGCCCGAACGGGGCTGCGCGGAGAACTTCGCGAGGCGCGGGCTTCCCGCCCGTACCGAAGAAGAAGCCGGGCTGCGGACTCAAATAGGCGTGGCCCCAGCGGTTGAGCACGATGCCGGCAATGTCGCGTTGCGCGTCGAATCCAACGGAAGAAAACATTTGGGAGAACTGGTTGCGGATTCGGCGTTCGTATTCGCGGAAGGAAGTGGCGAGAAGTTCGCCACGGCCGCGATGACCCTGCGTTTCGGTGGAAAGTCCCGGATACGAAAATAGAATTTTTACGGTAAGAACGACCGGTGAATCGGGAGTGATTTGCGGCGGCACATCACCGACAAGAGCCATGCGGCGAAGCTCGAAGTAGTTGCCGATATCTCCGCCAAACCAGCGGCAACCGGAGATGCCGAGTTTCGCGAGGAAGCGCCAGTTGCGGACAGCGATATTGGCCATGATGCAGGGCGAGCGGAAAAATTGTGAGTAGGCGGTTTTTTGCGCTGACGGAAGATCTGCGATGATGTGTTTGGTCGTCCAGTTGCCGCCGGCCATGACTGCGGAGCGTGCACGGACGCGGCCCAGCTTGCCGTCTTTCTCGTAAATCAGTTGGAGTGAATCGGCGCTCGCTGGATCACCTTCATGTGAGACCTGAAGAACGGTCGAACCGAGTCGAATGCGTGATTTAGATTCTGCGCGATCGAGCGCCGCGAAATTTATTGGGCTGCGCGTAACGCCGTCTGGAGTGGCATCGCCGGCGAAGGCTGCGGGAATCAAAGTCTTCACGATCAGCCGCGCGATGGTCGTGTTGCCGCCGGGAAACATCTGGACCGCTTCGCCCTTTTTCTCGTAGGGATGCAGCAAATCGGCGGCATATTCGGAAAATGCAGAGAGGGCGTCCGCGCCGAGGCCGGAGCCTCCGCCGAGATCGGGAGAAAGATATTTACGAATGAATTCGCGTGTGAGGCCGAAACGCTGGATGTAATGGTCTTCGAGCGTAACTGCGTCGAGGCTGCGCGACACTTCATCGCCTTCATATTGGGGTGGAGCGAACTTTGCATGATCCGCGGCGCCCCCGGAGTACCAGTGGAGAAGTTCTGCGCGGGCGGCGTTATTTACGGGAGCACCGGCGAATTTGCGGCCAACGGGATCGATGAGCCATTTGCCGCTGGAGCTCTCGGAGTCGTTGGCGATGAATTTCGGACCAAACCAGAAGCCGTATTGTCCGGTGGACATTCCTGCGGAGTCGTACGGCGTGCGACCGATGGCCATGGCGGCGTCTGAACCGCCCCACGCCTGGTACGAGAGGCGAGGCTCGTGAAGACCGATGGCGTAGTAGAAATCGGCCAGAAAGCTGCGTGGATAGGGCACGAAGTAAATTGCCGAGCCTTGATGCGCAATGACGCGATAGCCGTCAACGTCAAATTCGTTTTGCCTGGCTTCGCCGCCGAAAATGGGATGGTTTTCAAGGACCAGACATTTCGAACCGGGCCGTGCCTGGCGAAGAAAGAGCGCGGCAGCCGCGAGTCCGCTGATTCCGCCGCCGACTACTACGCAGTCGTAGAGTTCACCAGTGTCAGCCGCGTCTTTCAGGAATGCGGAGGGATTTGCGTCCCGCAGTTTATGCCCGGCGCTGAGAACCTCCCAGGTATTGCCATTGCTGTCTGCGTATTCACCGACGCCGCCGTATCCGTTCCAGTCTTCCATGGAACCGGGAAGCGCGGCGTGTGGTTCTGTGGCGAGAAGTTGCGCGGGAGAAAACGGGCTTAGGAGTTGCGCTCCGGAAGCGAGCAGGGTTGCGCCGAGAAAATCGCGCCGCGTGATCGACGCGTCCATGCCCAATGATTTGTCGCTGCGTTTGTTCGCGCGCGCGCTCATCGGATTCGGCTACTGCTTGGTGTCCAGAGGGTGGTGGCTCTTTTCGTAAAACTCATTTTGAAGTTTCAGGCTATTTTCATCGGCCTTGACGGCGCGAATGGCTTCCTCGATTGTGTCAATCCACGATTTCATGTCGGCTTCGCCGAGTTCCTTGCTGGCGAGAGAGCCGTCGCCGGAATAGTGATCGGGGAAGCGCGCGTACCACCAGATGCCGGTGTACACAGTTTCGGGCAGCGGATCGTGCTTTTGGTCAGCGCCGGATTCTTGTTTAACACGATCCATGTGCACGAGATCGGGATGCGTAACGATGGTGTTCGAAGTTTCGGATTGGCCTGCGTGCATGTCGAGCGGATCTTTCTTCAGCGGGTTTTTTGGATGGGAGTTTTGTCCCCACTGCACGTAGACCACGTAGTCGTGCGGCTTATCGAGCTGCGTTTGCGCGAAATAGGGCAAAAGACTTTCGTTGCCTCCATGACCGTTGACGAGGAGCACTTTTTTGCAGCCGTTGCGCGCCATCTCGTCGGTGGTTTCCTGCAACAGATTTAGCTGAAT
>QHYO01000368.1:0-1083 GCA_003224135.1 Acidobacteriota bacterium
TGGCGTAGTGATCGGAAAGCAGAAGGCCATAGGCTCGGGGTTTGTGATTGACGCCAGCGGATACATTCTAACGAACGCACACGTGGTAAACGGCGCGCAACGTGTGCAAGTGGCGCTGCCTCCCGCAGGGGCGGACGGTTCGGTAGCCACGGCACTGGCTTCGAAAATCGCGGTGCTGCCTGCTCGTATCGTTGGCGTGTCGCGAGAAATCGATCTGGCGCTGTTGAAAGTGGATGGCCTGAAGCTGGCCGCACTACCAGTCGCCAACTACCGCAATCTGCGGCAAGGTGAAACAGTCTTCGCTCTTGGTAGCCCACAAGGACTACGCAACAGCGTTACGCATGGCGTCATTTCAGCGGTTGCTCGGCAGACCGACCCCGACTCTCCCATGGTTTACATACAGACGGACGCCCCTATTAATCCGGGAAATTCTGGCGGCCCGCTGGTGAACAGCACCGGCGAAGTCGTCGGCGTAAATACATTCATACTGTCGCAATCGGGTGGTAACGAGGGACTCGGCTTCGCGATACCGTGCGGCGTAGTGCGCGTTGTGTACGAGCAGCTGCGCAAGTACGGCCACCTGCACCGGCCGGAAATCGGTGTTCAGCTCCAGACGATTTCTCCGGAGATGGCGCAGGGCCTGAGTCTTTCGCGAAATTACGGCGTCATCATTTCCGATGTCGCTCCGGGCGGTCCCGCGGAAGCCGCCGGCGTGCGTATCGGCGATATTCTTCTGACCGTCGATGACAAAAACGCGGATAACTTGCCCTACGTCGCGTTTCACATGCTCTCGCGCGAAGCGGGAGAGAAAGTTCACTTTGGAATCTTGCGTGGCACAACACAGATGAGTTTCGATATTCCTCTGAAGGAGCGTCCGCACGAAATGGACCAGGTATCCGCGCTCGCGGATCCGGAAAAAAATCTTGTACCGCAACTTGGGATTCTGGCTGTTGAGATCGACAAAAACATCGCTGCGATGATCGACGACCTCCGCGATCCGTACGGAATTATCGTGGCAGCGCGCGCCGCGGGTACGGCTGCGGAGGTTCCGCTGACAACGGGTGACGTGATTCGAAGCCTTAA
>QHYO01000368.1:1153-2518 GCA_003224135.1 Acidobacteriota bacterium
CGGAATAAGCCCGTTCTACGCGGTCAGGAGTTCGTTAACGGCGCGATAGGCTTGATCAATGGCAACGTCGGTGTAGGCGGTCGCGCCGGAGTCACTGTTGGCAATCGTGATTCGTCCGAATCGCTTTCGGCCAAGGACGTGCGGCTGCTGCCCTTCGGGCCATTCCGGATCAAATAACGGGTTGTATTCATAACCATAACCGTGTGGCCAACGATTCACTGTAATGGCTTCGATATCGCGCGCCGGATCGAATCCGCCGGCTGCGACCATTCGAACCAGTTGATCCCGGATTTTCCGCTCGAACGTTTCGAACGTCGTAACTAGTAATTGCATACGCCCGGCTTTGTGCTGCTCACGTGCTGGAAGCCCAGGTTTGCAAGGCGTTCGGCTTAAGTGCAGAAGGATCGGTTCCTCTGGAGAGCGCGGACTACGGTAATCGCCGATATTCACCGGCCAGTTCAGGCGGACTGAGTTCCAATAGGCTCCCGGCGCGTTAATATTCGAAATCCCGAGTTTTTGGAAAGAGATCCAGTTGCGCAAGCCAACGCTCGTGTAAACGAGTGGAACTTTTACGAGGTAGTGCAACGCTTCTTTCTGCTTATCCGGCAAATCGGGGCACAGATACGGAATGGTCATATTCCAGCACGCCAACACGCACGCGCCCGCGCGCACAGAAAAGACTCGCTTTCCGGTCGCATACGTGACTTCCACCTCGCCTGAAGCATTTGAGTCGGCAGCGTTGCGAACGCGAACGGCTGTGCTGTTGAGACGGATGCGAATCGGCGAATTATCAGCATCCAGCCGATCGTAACGGACTCGAGCAGTGACAATGTCCTCGACGGAATTCCCTGGAAGGGCTGAGGGAATCAACGCGCGAACGAGCAGGCGCGCGATCGAGGCATTTCCATCGGGAAAGTGAAACCGATCTGAGCCGCCGTTGGCATATCCAGCGGCGGAATAGCTCATGTGAGGAGCCGCACCCGGCTCAAGCTGCAATCCTTGAAATCCTGGCAAGCCAAGCGCCCAACAATCAAGCGCGGGCTCAGCATCGATTCCAACACCCCACTCGCCGTTCGTACGGGTCTGATAAAAAGGGATGACGCCTGGCTCCACTTTAGCGATGTTGAGCAGAAAATCCTTGTAGCTGATGCGCGATAGGCGATCTTTTTTTTCGGTGGAAGTCAGGCCGTGAAGATAATCAATTTTCGCTCGCTCAATCCGAAGAATGTCGCGGCGAACCGTTTCATTGAATGGTGTTTTTGCAAGAAACTCTTGTAGCTTGGCCGTGTCCGGAACGTTTCCAGAATTCTCTCCGTCCTCTGTGGCAGCCTCAACGACTAACCGGTCCGCGCCGAACGTTTCTTT
>QHYO01000045.1 GCA_003224135.1 Acidobacteriota bacterium
AGGTCAGAGTTCGTCTTCAATTCAAATTCTTCCATGATCTTATATTTGTGAAATGCCACTGTACGCGGCGTCACCTGCAACACGTCCGCCGCTTCCTTCATCGTTCGGCCCTCCGCCAGCAACTGCAGCACTTCCCGTTGCCGCGGTGTCAGCGTCTTGCCTGGATGCGAGTCTGGATTCCGAACAAACTTATCCAGCAAACTCTGCGCCATGTACGAAGTTACGAAGGTCTCGCCCTTCAGCACCTGCTGAATCGCTCTTACAAGTTCCGAACCCGCGGATTTCTTCAACAGAAACCCCGATGCCCATTTCCGCAGGACCTCGCTTGCCACCTCGGCGTCCTCGCTCATCGTCACCACAATCAGCTTCGCGTGCGGAACGAGCTTCTTTAGCCGCTCTCCCGCTTCAAATCCATTCAGCACCGGCATGCTCAGATCCAGCAAAATCACGTCAGGCCGTAGTTGCTCCGCTTTTTCAAGCAGCACGCGTCCATCCGAAGCGGTGCCCACAACTTCAAACTGAGGTTCCAGCAGTCTGCTGAAAGCTTCAGCGACCAGAGTGTGATCGTCCGCCAAAAGGATTCGCGGCTTACCCATCCCAGGACTCCAACTTATTTCCCATCGTGTAGTTGTTCCCGCAAGTCGATCCGACATTGCGGGGAACGTATTCTTGTTCTTGCAACTTCAGACACAATACGCGCGTGATCGAATTGCACAATCTCTTTCCCCCGATTTTATGGAATGACTGTACCAAATAACTCGCCAAAAGCGTCCTATCCCTAGGCCGCTGTAGGGGTGTAACCCATCAGCTTGGGTCTCCGGAATTTGTACGTAACGATACGACGGAGATTGAAAGTGCGATCTCAAGCTCATCATTCACGCGTAGTCCGCTCTGCCGTGACACTGGTTGCATTTTTTACCTTTTGGCAGGTCGCTGATGCACAGCAATCGTCTACCGGTCCTGCGCGTGTCGTCGGCACAATTCAGGTGATTTCCGGCAAGTCGCTTACTGTCATCTCCGATACCGGTGTTTCCTCAGACGTTCGCATCGAAGACGCGACGAAGTTCCTACAAATCGAGCCCGGTAGAACCGACCTTAAAGAGGCAACTCCGCTTTCTTTCAGCGAGTTGCAGAGTGGTGATCGTGTACTGGTCCGCGGCATCCTCGCGGAGGATGGAAAAACTATCCGCGCGGCTTCCGTCATCGCCGTCAAAAAAGTTGCGATTGCCGAAAAACAGGCCAAAGAGCGCGCTGAATGGCAACGTGGAATTGGCGGACTGGTGAAATCCGTCGATCCATCGGCCTCAACGATTTTGCTCACGACAAATTCGTTGAACGCGAACAAAGAAGTATTGGTGCATTTTACCAAGGACACTATCCTTCGTCGTTACGCAGCCGATTCCACGCGGTTTGACTCAGCCAGGCTTGCGCCGCTTTCGGAACTCCAGCCGGGCGATCAGCTTCGCGCCAGGGGCGGCCGCAGCGAATCCGGCTCGGAATTCAATGCCGTTGAAATTATCTCCGGCACGTTCCGGAGCATTGCCGGCACGATTTTAAGCGTCGACGCCGCCACAAACGCTTTTGTCGTGCAGGATCTCGCATCGAAGACTGCCGTCACTCTGAGGATTTCCTCTGAATCTCAAATGCGCAAGCTTCCTGCGCAATTTGCGGAGGGACTTGCGGCTCGGCTGCATGGCCAGGCCAGCGGCACGGGACAATCTCAAAACCCGGCAGCGCAAGATGTCGCGCCACAGGCTGCTTCAAATGCTCAACGGGGAAGTACACCTGGTGCTTCTCAAGGCGGCCGCGGCGCCGGCGGCGACTTTCAACAAATGATCGCGCGCATGCCGGCCGCAACAATCGCGGATTTGCAAAAAGGCGATGCCGTTATGGTCGTCACCACGCAAGGCAACGGAAAGGACCCTCTCACTGTCGTTACTCTTCTTGGCGGCGTCGAGCCGATTCTTCGCGCCTCGCCAAAGGGCAGTCAGGACATGATTCTTGCTCCCTGGAGCCTCGGCGGTGGTGAACCTTCCGGCAATTGAGTTTTTTCGGTGCTCCAACTCTTCTGAGGAGATTCGATGAATTTGGCGTTCAGCCTGACTTCGAAACTGGTCGTGTCGCTTCTTGCTTGGTTGACGATTTTTCTTGCGGACGCATCGCAAGTGCCTACCGGAAGTTTGCGCGGCCAGGTTACCGATCCTTCCGGAGCCGCCGTCCCCGGCGCAACGGTGGCGGTCCTTCCCGCAGAGGGGCCATCCAGTACAACGACCACCAATCGCGATGGAGTCTTCGAATTGAAGCCACTCGCTCCCGGCAAATATATCGTGCAAGTTTTTGCCCGGGGCTTCGCACAATTTGAAGTGAAAGACGTTGCCGTCACAGCCGGCTCTCCCATAGTCATCGCTGTCCACCTGTCGATCGAGGAGCAAAAGGAAAAAGTAGTTGTGTCTGATTCCACAACGCAGCTCGACACCAGCAGCGGCAGCAACGCCAATTCGCTTACGCTTAAAGGCAAGGATCTGGAAGCCCTTTCAGACGATCCCGACGAACTACAGGAAGAACTCACCGCTCTTGCAGGCCCATCGGCTGGACCGAACGGCGGGCAGATTTACATCGACGGCTTTACCGCCGGCCAATTACCTCCGAAATCCTCCATCCGCGAAATCCGCCTGAATCAAAACCCGTTTTCCGCCGAATACGACAAGCTCGGCTACGGACGTATCGTAATTTTCACCAAGCCGGGCACTGACAAGCTGCACGGCCAATTTATGATCAACGGCAATGCCTCGACATTTAACGCGCGGAATCCTTTTGTCGGAGAAGCCACACAGCCCGCTTACCACTCCGTCCTCTATAGCGGCAACATCGGTGGCCCGATCAACAAAAAAGCCTCGTTCTTTTTTAATCTGGATCGCCGCAACATCGATGAAATTTCCGTTATTAATACTCCCATACTCGACGCCAACTTCGATCCCATTCAATTTACCGGCGCGGTCCCTAATCCCCGCACGCGGACGAATCTCACTCCTCGCATCGACTATCAGCTTTCCTCTACCAATACTCTCACTGCGCGCTATCAATATTTTCGCGAGAACGAAGTCAACAACGGCGTCGGGCAATTCAATTTGGCCACCCACGGATTCAACGAACTCAACGCCGAACACACCCTTCAAATCAGTGACACGCAAACGTTAACCGAACGCACCATCAACGAAACCCGCTTCCAATATGTACGCTCGGCAAGCACGGAAACGGTTCTGGATACCACTCCCGCCATCGTTGTTCAAGGCGCATTTACTGGCGGCGGTAACTACCAGGGAAATTTGCTGCAAAGAACTGACGGATATGAAATCCAGAACTACACCTCAATCGCGTCTGGAAAACATTTCATCAGGTTCGGCGTTCGCGCGCGCATTGACGACGACTCCGTCAACAAGACCCAGGGTTTCAATGGTTCTTTCACTTTCGATTCGCTTGCCTCCTATCAAATCACTGAACAGGATTTGCGGTCCGGTTTCAGTGCCGATCAAATTCGTGCTGACTGTCGCGCCGCGTCTTCCTCCGGAACTCCCATCTGCGGCGGCGCCAGCCTTTTTGCCATAACTACTGGCAACTCCCTTGTTGCCAATACCTATTTCGATCTCGGTATTTTCGCCCAGGACGAATGGCGGATTCGTCCAAACATCACCTTCAGCTACGGCCTCCGCTATGAACGCCAAAACCAAATCGATGACAATGGCGGATTCGCGCCGCGGCTCGGCGCAGCGTGGGGAATTGGGAAAACCAAGCAAGGCGCTCCAAAAGCTGTTCTACGCGTAGGTTTCGGAATTTTTTATGACCGATTCAAACAGCAATATCTCGAACAAGCCCAGTTACTCAATGGCATTACGCAGCAGAGCTTCGTCGTTACCAATCCCGACTTTTTTCCAAACCTGCCAACCAGTGCTGAGCTGGCCGCGGCGCAAACTTCTCCTACCATCTACCAAGTCGATTCTCACCTAAAAAACCCGTACACGATGCAATCCGGCGTCACTCTTGAAAAACAAGTCGGCAAAAGTGCAAACGTCGCATTCACGTATTTGTATTCGCGCGGCGTCCACGCCTTGCTCGCGCGCAACATTAACGCTCCCCTTCCACCCGATTTCAATCCCGCGAATCGGCCTCTCGGCGGTGACAACAACGTCTATCAGTACGATTCCGCTGGGGACTTCAAGCAAAACCAGCTCATCATCAACGGTAATGTGCGCGTCGGCCCTCGCGTTTCTCTTTTTAGCTACTACACTCTGAACTACGCCAATAGCGATACCACTGGCGTCTCCCAGTCGATTACGGCCGTGCGTTTTTTGATATCCGGCACCGGTTGTTCCTCGGCGGCTCCATTGGCCTTCCTTATATGTTTCGACTCAGCCCGTTTCTGATCGCAAGTTCTGGCGTGCCCTTCAACGTGACAAGTGGGATCGACTCTAACCATGATTCCGTTTTCACCGACCGTCCAACCTTCGCTGAATTCCAAACTGCGCTCGCTGGCGCAACTATTCCCGGTAACGTCAGCTTCCATTGCGAACCGGCAACAGGCGCCACTGAAATTCCCATCAATTGTGGACTCGGCCCAGCGCGCTTTTCGTTGAACTTGCGGCTTAGCAAGACTTTTGGCTTTGGCAAAAAAGCAAAAAGCGCGGCAACCGCTGGCGGCGGTCCGATGACCGGCGGCACATTTGGCCGTGGTCCCGGTGGTCCGGGCGGTGGCGGGAGAGGCAATCGTGGCGGCGGAATGTTTGGAGGAGACTCAGCCTCTTCCGGTCAACGCTACAGCCTTACGTTCGGCATTTCTGCTCGCAATCTCCTGAACAACGTGAACGAAGGGCTGCCTGTCGGTGTGATCAGTTCATCTGTTTTTGGACATGCGAACGCGCTCGCGGGTGGTCCTTTCGGCAGCCAGGCTTCCAACCGCCGCGTCGACATGCAGGTAGCCTTCAACTTCTAGTTTGCAGATCAGTCCAGATCTTTTTCCTTGGCTTTGCGACGGGATTTCGTTTCCTGTGTCGCGGGAAAAATATTGTGTTGCAAAGCTGGCACCGGTTTGTCGCCCATCCTGTCCTGCCACAAAAACTGATTCAGCAAAGCCGTATCCACGGCATCGGCGTGGCTGAAATCCATATTCCGGCCTTCCTTCCAATCCTTTTCATTCATTCGGTAGATCAGGCCGTTGTCACGGTTTCGATAATCGGCGGAAAACGGCGGCTGTGTTCCGTCCCCAGAAAATAACGGCGCCATTACCGTAGCGCGCGAGTCATTGGAATTCATGGGTGGAACGCCCAGCAATGCTTCGATCGTCCGCACAATATTTATGGTCGTATAAAAAGTGTGATCCATAAGCGGAATCACTTCACCGGCGCTGTTCTTCGTGATGGCAGCGTATTTGCTGATCACCAG
>QHYO01000365.1 GCA_003224135.1 Acidobacteriota bacterium
GCTCTTCACGAGCAATCGACAAGCTGAGAATCGCGTTTTGATGATTGAATCCTGACATCTCAAACTCATGCACATCCTTAAAGCAGATCGTGGCGAGTGTGTGATGCAAACGAGCCAGGAATCCTGCCGGATTCGACTCATTGGTCAGCTCTCAAAGATGGATTTTTACTTTAAGAACTGGAAATACATAAATATTCCGCTCGGTCTCAATTTCCCTGCGCCGGAAATTTAGCTCATGAACTTCGGCATCGTGAAAGCTGGGCCAGTATCCGAAAATATCAGTTAGCTTTTCTGAACCCTGGATGAATGATTCGATGTTGTTCAAGCTGTCCTTTTCTGTGAGGCGGCGATCCCCAAAGCTAGCTACTAATCGCCCTCGTGGACAAACGAGCTCAACATCCTGCCGATCGGGCCGAACGATTTCGCCCCATTACCCGGATCGCCCTTGGAAGCGCTCGGTGTCAATTTCCGGATCACAAATTCCTGAAGAATGTTGGCGGCGGCCGTTGCCCCAATCCCGATAAGCGCGTTTTCAAACGTCAATCCCGCTCCATTGCGATCTTTCGACGGATAATAGAGATTTGAGATGCCGCCTGCAGCGAGGCCTCCGAGGATTCCCGAGTAATTTGCCTGCCAGTGACCATTGTCACCCTTGCAGATGACAGAATTCGCCACTGCATACAAAACCCGCGATCGTTTACTGCCGGTTCCCTTATAGAAATAACGTGGATCTTGTTTCAGCAACGATGGCAGAATCGCACTTCCGATCACTGTGCCCGTAACCGTGTTGGCGTAGGATGCTACGTAGCGCTTTGCGTAACCCTGTGCGCCTTGGCCGTATCCACTGAAGTCATTTTGTGCCTGCTGTATTCCGGCGATAGCCCCGGTCAATCCAAACGTGACTGGATCCACCATCTCCTTCCAGGCAAGCTCGAATTTTTGTTTCGGCGCGAGAGGAGCTGCATTGGGGACGTAGCTCACATAGAAATTCGGAATGAAGCCGAGCGCACGCTGCTTCTCTTGTTCCCTGATCTGCTCCTCCGCCACTTCGATTTGCGGAGGCACAACCCGCACTTCTGTGACAGCCGTGGCAATCATCAACACGATCTGCGGAGCAACATTGTTCTCCCCTGAACGCAGGTTTCCAAGGAATGCTTGCGTCGCGAATCCTGCCGACGTGATCGTCAAATGAAACGGCCCGGGAACGACGTTGGCAAAGGAGAATTGCCCGTCGTCGCCAGTGAGCATCTCCTGGTTCTGGCTTTGATCTTCGCGTAGAAGTTTCACCGTGGCTCCTGTGACGGCCACTCCCGTTTGATCAACCACTCTTCCGCTGATCCGACCGGACGATTGTTGATCCGCCAATTGCAGGTCGGACGGTCGCGAGCCTGCGGAAGCTTCCGTTCCCGGAGCAGCAGGTATCTCAGGGGGCCGCTGAGCTGCGACCGGAAAGCCGCAAACCAGCAGGCCAAGGGAAAGCCAGACGAAGTTCTCCAAACCAAATACTCGACGCCGGGCTTTTCCACCCCAAAATCTTTCGCTCGATTCTGCTCTTGTAAGATTCACGCTGATGACTCCGCGGCTTTCCCTTGCCCGTCGAGCAAGCATTGAAGATCGACTCCAGAACAATAGTAGCAGCAACCCATTTCACTCCTTTGGATGCTATTCAGAGCAAAATGGAGCCTCAACCCACTGCGGTAAACCGGCACATCGAATGGACGTAATTCGAACGCTAAGCGTTCCACGCCATCCGGACCACCAGCGCCGTCAAATACGGTGCGATGTACAGGGCCCAGATGCCCGCGCCGAGAAGGAGACCGCCCCTCCCGCGACTTCGATATAAGTAGTAGGGAACAACGACGGGCCAGGCAAAAAACACAAACGTATCAAATTCGTACGGTACGCTGAAGCCGCGATTCCGCCTGTCAGCCAGCACCCCCAACGCCAATATCAGCTGGAATTCGAAACGCCAAAGCAATTCGGTGGATCGGGATGCGGCGACACCTCGAGCTGCGAAGACGGATAGCCCGGCCGCAAAGATCGCCGTGAGCGCAACCAGCGGAAGGAAAGATTGCCGGAGCGATGCAGCTTGCCCGTTCCAAATCCTGGCTACCAATTTGGGCGCACCGAATAGCTCCCTGCGGCCAGCTGATGCCTGTTGCCTTCTGTCGTTAATACTTTCTCGATACTTCTACGTCATCTGCCTTGTGATTTAAACAGAAATTGGATTGCAGAGCACGGTTTTGCAGTAACCTGCCTCCAGTTTGCTGGTCTAGCGATGACTTCCGGAACCCTTAGGCATCAACGATCGGGCTCGCATGGGGTGGTTTCGATTCTGGAGCTTCGTGTGCAATGCTATCTTCGCCCTAAAAGTGATCGCAAG
>QHYO01000366.1:0-269 GCA_003224135.1 Acidobacteriota bacterium
TGATAAAAGTGCCGCCCGACCAGCGGAATATCAATGTCGCGGCTCTCGCGAATCGGCTTGCCGTCGTCCAGCGTTTCCAACACTGCGAGCCGCCGAGAATGTTTCTGTACCTGCCGCGCCAGCGCGTACAGAAATTTCGCGCGCTCATGGCAAGAAAGCTTCTGCCAGCCCGCCAACGCAGCGCGAGCGGCGCTCACAGCGGCGTCTACATCCGCTGCGCCTCCCTGCGCCACATCCGCAAGCTTTTCTCCCGTCGAAGGATCGGCCGT
>QHYO01000366.1:303-6496 GCA_003224135.1 Acidobacteriota bacterium
CGCCCGCGATTCCTTCGAATCTTCCGGCGCAGGACCGTATTCCATCGATCTGAATTTTTCGACGACGCTCATCGAGCCAGCCTTATTCCCATCCCTATCCTTATGTAGCGGCGACCTTCAGGTCGCCATCTTGAGGCTTTGTACTTTTATACTTTGTACTCCCTCTAGATTCCACACCAAGTCATCCCTACTTGTACTTTGTCCTTTTGCTTATACGTCTTCTCTTTACGCCATCGGGTGCCGGTAATCCGCCGAATACCGTCCCGTCACATGAAATTCCAACTGCCGCTCGACATCCGCCAGCATGCCACTCGCGCCAAACCGAAACAGGTGCGGCGATAGCCAAACGTCTCCCAATTCCTCTTTCATCAGCGCCAGCCATTCCAGCGACTGCTTCGCCGTTCGGATCCCGCCTGCCGGTTTGAATCCTACCGCCATTCCCGTTTCTTCCGCGTACTCGCGGATCGCACGCGTCATCACGAGTCCAACCGGCAGCGTGGCGTTCACCGTTTCCTTCCCGGTAGAAGTTTTGATGAAGTCTGCTCCTGCCATCATCGCCACCAGACTCGCTTTCGCAACGTTCCGCAGCGTCAATAAATCACCCGTTCCCAGAATCACTTTCAAATGCGCCGGCCCGCACGCATCCTTGAACGCCAGAATTTCGTCATATAACTTCTGCCACTGTCCGCCAAAAACATGCGCGCGCATAATCACCACGTCGATTTCCTGCGCTCCCGCCTCCACCGACTTGCGAATCTCCGCAACTCGCTCCGCCAGCGGTGAAAGTCCAGCCGGAAATCCCGTCGACACGGCCGCCACGGGGATTCCGCTGCCTTCCAGCGCGCGCCGCGCCGTCTCGACAAATAAATGATAGACGCACACCGCACCAACTTTAATGTTCAGCTCGCCGATCCCCAGCTTCTCAACCAGCTCCTGCTGCAACGGCTGGCGTGCCTTTGCGCTGAGTCTCCTGACACGCCCGTCCGTGTCGTCGCCCGATAGCGTCGTCAAATCCATGCACGTGATCGCGCGAAGCAGCCAAGCAATCTGCCAATCCTTCTTCACGGTTCGCCGGCTTACGAGCGTTGCCGCACGCCGCTCGACAGCGCTGGTATTCACTCGCACCTGGTCGATCCAATCCAGATTCAGCGAGGTCCCGCGGTTGGCTCCCAGCGGCTTTCCGCCAAGGGCTGCGATGGCACTCGCAGCGCCTGCGTTCGGCGACGATTGACTTGTTCCCTTTCCACGTTCCAGGGTCAGTTTGGAAGAATTTTCTGAAGGCATAGGCTGACTCTCGACGGCACACCGTCCGCGGTGAACGAAAAGAATAACATTGCAGTTCTCGATGTGCGAGAGCGCGCTAAAAATGCTAGAAAGATTGTGTAGCAGCTACTTCAAATGAGCGGTTCGCACCGGTTGCCCTGAACGGTCAGAATGGGCCTCCCTCTCGTAAAGGGCGGTCCAAATCCATGGAGGAACCGTAGCGGATCCAGTACAGCACCCAAGTCTTTCGAAGAATGTTGCGTTTCCCAGCAAAAACCGACTTGCCAAGGACCGCAGCTCTATTAAGAGCCGGCGTAAAGCTGTAAGGGTGCCCAGTAGAAGGGCTTCCTGAAGACGGAATTGGGATTGGCAGAATGAAGCAGCGAGATCTTGGCCGAACGCAGCGCAGAGGCAAGATCCTTGCCTTCTCCCAATTCACGATAGAGCGAATCTATGAGCTCTGGAGTGACGGGAGTATCGCTCACTTCCCACAGCGCACCGATCACGTTGTGGGCGCCTGCGCGGAGGAACGCCCAGGAGAGCCCGACAAGTCCTTCGCCTGAATAGGCGCGCGTTCCAGCCCCGTAGCACGCCGAGATGGTCACCAATTCCGCCTTCAAGTGACGGGTGACAATGTCTCTCGCATATAACTTATACGACTCGCCTTCCTGGCTCAGGATCACGGCGGATTCCAAAGGCCGGGTTCTGCTGGCCGTGCCGTGGGTCGCGAAGTGTACATAGGAAAAGCGCTCTGGATTGCTATTCAAGTAGGCGCTCGGCGTGGCTCGATCCCCTTCCAAGACTGCCCGGCGGGGCTCAGGGAAGTATCGTTCGACTTTCTTCATTTCGTTAGGCGCTTGCAACAACGGCGGGAATTCGATGTTCGCTTCTCTCGGATTTCCAATAAGGAGCACGTTCTTCTCCTTTGCCGTGGGCCGGTTGACGGAGGCAGTCAGCAGTGTCAGCGAGTTCCCCGTCGTCAACGTTACATCTTCGATCCAATAGTGTGGTTGCGCCCCCGGCACGATCAGCGTCTCAAAGTTCAATCCGTAGAGGCTCCCATCCGGCAGCAGAATCACGCGCGAGTTCGCCGGGATGAACTTCTTAGCTGGTGCGATGAGCGTTACATAGAGTTTCTCGCCGGTCAGTCGGTCTCCCGTCGCGAGAACATCGCTCGAGTGAACAATCGCTTCCCTGTAAGCCCTAACAACCGGTTCGATTTCGGAAGCCGCAGGTAGGGCAAAAGACGTCGTCCCAGCCGGCGTGATAACCCACAGGTAGGAATGGTTCTCGCCCAACCAGTAAAATAGCAGTGTCGCGTGGAGCCGCTGCGCCAACTGCTGCGGCTGCACGCCAGGCGTCGTTCGCGAAATAGCTTTCGCATCCAAAGATAAGCCTTCCGCAAGTGTCCGCGCCCGGCTCAACTCCGCTTGACCCAAGGCGTCCAAGGGCCTGCCATGCCGGACCAGGAAATCAATATACTCGCCGTAGACGGCGATTCCGCTGGAGAGAAAACTCAGTCGCAACTCATCGTGCTCGATGGAATGTCGAGCCTTCTCAATGGTGTCGATAGCTTGCAGGTACATTCGTTCCGCTTCAACCGGTTTCCCCTCGCCATCTCGAACCTCCGCAAGCCCGGATTCCGCTTGCCAGCGCAGCGGCGCATCAGAGCTCGATCCGGAAAGGACGCGGTGAAAAAACTGATCTGCTTCCCCAAAATGCTTTTCGGCGACTGCAATATGGCCAGCCATGATGAGCGAATCGGGAACGCCAAACGTGTCTCCACCAGAGTCTTCTATTTTCAGGGCTTCCTGGTTATACCGCTTTGCCTCGCTGAGCCGGTGAGTCCGGAACATGACCTCTGCAAGCGTGTTGAGACACTCTGTGGTTGTTTGCGCGTTTTTCAGTCCATGCGCGCGATCGAGCGTACTTCGGGCAAGATCCTCTGCAAGCGCATACTCGTGCAGCGCCAGATAAGAATTGGCGACACCCGTAAACCAATAGGCGGAATAGCCCGGAAGACCGATTCTCTGTGATCTCTCCGCTCCTTCCTTGAAGTACTCAAGGGCGTTATCGTAATCTCCAAGTTCAGAGTAGCTGTAACCGAGGTTGCCTAATACTGTAGCCGCCAGGGGTTGCAGACCTAGAGAGTGAGAAAGCCGTAGAGCAACGTTTGCCCGGTCAACAGCCTCACCGTAATGTTCCTGTTTCATCGCGACCCTGGCAAGATTGTTGAGCACGCTCGCTTCCCCATCGCGGTCTTGTTCCTGGCGCGCGAGCGTTAGCGCCTGCTCGAAAGTCACCTGGCCGTCACGGAATTTCTTTTGGTCGACTTCAAGCGCACCGCGGGCGTTCAATACGTCTCCCAAGAGTTGGGGATGCGATGCCCGAGCAAGTTGTTCGGCCTTGCTTAGCCTATTCTGAGATTCAGTGAATTGTTGGCCTTGTCGATGGGCGATCCCTTCCATCATCGCTTTGCGAACGACGATGTCTGTCGCGGCAAGAGAGCCGGGTAGAGGTTCGCTTAAGACAGAAAGAGCTTCTTGATAGTTGGACTCGTAAAGCAGTATTTGGGCTTTCAGTACTTTGAGGCGCCAAGTCCATTCTACGTTCTTGCCTGCGAGTTGCGCCAAAGCGCCGTTGACGTCCGTGAGCGCTTTGTCCGCATCATCGTGACGCAACGTCCAGAAAATCCGATCGTGTACAATCTGCAAATCAGCCGGTGAGTCGAGTCGACGCGAGCACGATACCGTCATCACCAAAAGAAAAAGACTTAGCGTTAGAACGTGTCTCAGGGTGGCGACGGCTGACCGTTGGTGCGAGTTTCGGCTGCGGTAATGTCGGCGACGTGGGGAGAGCCGAGCTCGAGGCGAAGCATGGTCAATGTCCGGGTGCCCGGCTCGGCGAAGATTTCGGCCAAGAAGATTTTTCCAAAATTGGGTACTTCGACAAGGTGGCCCTTCAGGTCGACGCCCTTCAACTTCGTCTCGATCTTCTCCACGAGAGAGCAAACGGCCACCCCGTCCTTGGTCACCGCCATTTTCCCGGATTTGGCGTCACTTGCAATGGCTTTCGTCAGGTCATCAAACGTCTTGCTCCTGACCAGCAAGTTGTGGCGGAGCGTCACCTTTACGTCTTCCCCCGCGATGCGCAGCCCTTCAAAGCGGCTGTCCTCGGCGATGATGTGACCCTCTCGCTCTTTCGGGCTATGGAGAGATGTTAGCCGCGAAACGATAAGCTCGGCGGTCACAACTCCTAGGATGTTCAAGCCGTGGATGGTGGTGGTGGCGTGAGTGGCGAAAGTATCGTCGCGGCGGCGTTTTCCGGAGACGTGCGTATGCGCCGATTTGAAGGACACAAAATCCTGAAAGCGGAAATCTTCGGCATGGGCCGAGGCGTGGCCGCCAATCGTCGGCAAGGACGCTGAAGCCTGCGCGGGGATCGGGCACCATGCGGGATGCCGAAACTCGCCGCTAAAAGCGTGACCTTCTGCGTGAAAGTGAAAGGAGATGCGGTGCGGCGTAGCCATCGGGGACACCTCGCGGGCTAAGATGGGGCTCAATCCTTGTGTATTCAAGGACCAAATTCAACAGTAAAAGGCAGACGGCCGGCATCATTCTGCGATCTGATCTTACCACTGGCGCCAGGGTCGCCGTAAAAGGCCAAGATGTACTTGCCTGGATGGAGCATGCGGGCCGGAATCGGAAGATGCGCTTCTCGGTTGGCGTTGCCGCCAGCGATCTTCAACTGCAAGAGCGTATGCCCTTCTCCATCTTGGAGTTGAGCGATGTAGCTATCGAAGTTCCGCGTCGGGACAAAGTCAAAATTCAAAAGGAAGGCTTCCCCTGGGCGGATCGAAAGCATGCGGCCATCTTCGCCGGCCGTGTTGACACCTCGCAGAGGATACGAATTGAACAGAATCTGCTCCGCGCCGCTAGCGGCCTGTTCCTTGGCTTTCGGAACGATTACAAAACTCTGGTAACCGAGTAACAGCAAGAGCGCCGCGAAAGTCGGCACGGCTACCCAAGGTTTGAACCAGCTAAACCATCCGCCGGGCGCCGGAACCTTTGCGCCAATCGCCGGCGTTCGGGGCAAAATCTGCTGGCTTGCGCCAATCAACTCTGCGGCAGTTCGCAGCTGTATGGCGCATTCCGCGCAGGAAAAGTAGTGCTCCTCGTAAGCGTCGCGCAACTCTGGTGACAGCTCCCCGAGCAGATACTTTTCACAAACCTGCGATTTCACCGCCTGGTCATGGTCCATCAAGTGTCGTCGTTCCATATCGCTAAGTAGTGTCGTTTCGTGCCGATTCGTTTCTCCTTCGAGTGAGATCCCTCTCCTCCCGAGAGTATCTGCTTAAGAACACAAGGGTTACTGGCCCATCGCAGCTCGAAATTTCTCCTTTGCCCGGTGGAGCAACACGCGCAGGTAATCGCGGCCCACGCCGAACTTCTTGCAGACTTCGTCCTTGCTCAGCTCGTCCAGGAAAATTGCTCGCAAAATTGCCTGATCGCGATCAGGCAATTGGAGCAACAGATTTCGCACCGCCTGCTGCGTCTCTTGCAAAATCGCTAAACTCTCCAAATTTAGTACCTTATCCGGCAATTCCAGATGGTTTGCGTCCAGCGGGACGTTCTTCAAGCCCGAGCGGTAATACTCGAGCAACACATGATTGCAGACCGAGTTTACGAACGGCCCCAGTCGATCCGCCTGGCGGATCCCACCCTCCGAGCGCAACGAGCGCATGACCCGCGCAAAAGTCTCCTGCCTAAGATCGTCCACAACTTCGGCAGCCAGAAAACGTGCTCGAAGTTTGATTTGAATGAGTTCCGAGAAATACTCAACAAAATGGCTTTCCGTAGAAGGATCGCCTTCCCGGAGCCGACCCACGTAGGCCTCGTCGAACGCAAAAAGTTCCAACACTTCCCCCGAA
>QHYO01000046.1 GCA_003224135.1 Acidobacteriota bacterium
GAGGCTCTCGCGCTTCTTCAGCCGATTAGCCTCAATAAGGCGCCGATATTTCGCGAGTGTGTCCGCAGCTTCGGGAATGCGACCAGCTCGGCGGTAGGCCTGGCTCAATTGGAAGAAAGCAGCATCATGGTCAGGCGTGAGCTTCGTTGCGATCTCGAGACGCTGAACGGCTCCAGAAGCATCGCCCTGCTGCAATAAAGCCCGTCCAAGTTCGAACTGCGCAGGCTCGTAGTCAGGTTTCACCTGGATGACTTTTTGCAATATCGCGACGGCCTCCGGCAGCTGGCCCTGGGCCAAGAGTGTGTAACCGAGATGATATGTAGCAATGGGATCGCCGGGCCTTAGTTCAAGTTCGGAGCGAAATTCCGCAGCGGCCGGTTCGAATTGACCCTGATGAAGGAAGACCAAACCAGCATAATAGTGTGCTTCCGGAAGGCGAGGATCCAATTGCAACGCCGTCTTCAACTCGTTGCTGGCATTCGGATAGTCTTCTTGTTGCGCATGAGCCTGGCCGAGAAGAAAATGCACAGACGCATTATTTGCGTTTTGCAAGAGCAGCCGGCGAAAAATATCGGCGGCGCCTTCGGATTGACGCGTGCGGACCAATGCAGTTCCCCAGGCAAACAGCAAGCCGGGATCATCAGGTGGATTTTTGAAAAAAGGACGCAGCACCTCGACGGTCTGGGGATATTTCTCCTCAATGAAATAACTCAATCCGAGAAGCTGGCGAACAAACGCATCATCAGGATGCGCAGCAAGATAGCGTTCCAGCGGCGGAACCGCGTCAGAATATTGCTCTGCTCGAAAGCTCGCAAAACCCCAGTTGCGATCCAAGCCAGGCAGGCCGGGATTCCATGCGGCGGCTTGCTTAAAAAACTCAGACGCTTCGGCAAATTTCGAAGCTTTTGCCCGCATGACGCCCAGATCGTTGTAAGAACTGGCAAGAACTTCCGCTGCAAAAGTGCGGTACTGCCGAACGGCCGCCGATTCCTGCGGCTGCTGGACAACGACCGGCTGAGGCTCTAAATCCGTGGACACGCCGCCCTGGGCCATGGCCTGTGTGCTCTGTTCGTCCGCCGTTCCGGATTCAAGCAAACCTGCGATGCGATCCGAAGAGTGACTTTCTCCCTTGTCTGATGTCTCCTTTGCTTCGAGCTGATGGTCTTGATCAAAGAACATGTGCTCCTGATCATATTTAAATTCAGCTTCGCGGAGTTGCTGAGAACGAGCGAGGGCCTTTTTTGCTTCCTCCAAACGACCGAGACGGAGTAAACCCTGTCCCAGCAAGAAATATCCTCTGCCGAGATCGCGGTGGAATTCTTCGGGATTGTGGACCAGTGCAACGTACTTCTGGAGAGCGTTCACGGCTTCCTTAATCCGTTGCGTCGACGTGTAAGCTTCGCCCAGGTACAGATACGGTGCGGCGCCGTCCGGTCGTACGCGTGTGGCATGGAGGAGCACCGATTCAGCAGCCGCGTAATCGCGAAGGCTGACGTCGGTTAAACCAAGTAAGACGAGAGTGAGGTAATCGTTCGGCTGAATTTTTAATTCCTGCCGAAACATAGCTTGTGCCAAGGGATAGCCCTGTTCATTGAGGTGATCCAGGTAAGCGTAGCCTAGAAGCGAATGGGCTCGAGGATATTTTGGATCGAGCTCGATCGCTTTGCGGAATTCTGCGACGGCAGGTTCAGGAAAATGAGTGACGATGTATGCGCGCCCGAACAATACATGCAAGGCGGCGGAATCACCTGTGGTGGCCTGCAACTTGGAGAACAATTCGCCCGCCTCGGAAACTTTTTTGTCCTTCAGGCAGGCGATAGCGAGAAAATAAACGGTTTCAAAATCTGCCTGCTGCGCCACAGCGGCATTTAACTCTTTAATCGAGGCTTGCGGATTGCCTTCAAAAAGATAAATACGACCGAGCACATTATGTGCGCGCGCATTGTCTGGCTCCTTTGCCAGCACCGCATCAATCTGCGCTTTCGCTTTATTGACATCGCCCCGGCGAAACCAGGCAATCGCCGCTTCGACCTGCAACCCGAAGTCTTCGGGGGTCTGCTTCACTGCTTCGTCCAGGTAACGTGTGGCTTGCTCGTACTGCCCTCGCGAGAGCGACAGATTTCCCAGTTGCCGCAAACCAATGGCGATGCTTTGCCGGTAGGCCAGATCCGCCCGAACAATATCGTTTGCCGCTAAGGAAGTTTTGGCAGCATCAAACTGGCGTTTGAGCATTTGCCCGGGATTGTCCTGTGGGTGCCCAAACGAAGCCGAGGGCGTGACAAACAGAAAAACCAACAGGGCAAAATGCGGGTAACGTGAGTTAGACAGGCGACAGGTTGATTTGGTGCGGACGAAGCTCTTGCGATCGCTGCAATTCCGTTGAGGCCCGAAGGCCGCAGAGGCAGGATATGCAGTGAAAGTTTTAGCGTCCACCGACCGGGACTCCCGCCGGTGCGCCGGCATTCGGCAACGGTTTTGAGCTCTGGATGCCGCTGCCTTCAACAACGGTATAAATGGAATCGGCGGAAACATTTTCGAGCTTTTCCACTTTTCCAGTGGGCCATTGAATCTCGACCCATTCCATTTTAGCAGCGCCACCAAGGCCAAAATGAAGACGCAGATCGTTTTGCGACAAATAGCTTGCGCCGCCTCGCACTTCGGCCATTTGCTGGACTCCCGCGGCCCGAACAGTTATGCGCGCTCCGATCGCTGCCCGATTGCTTTTCGTGCCGACAAGCTTAAATAGCACGCGATGGTTGCCGTCACTATTCATATTTTTCAGCAGAGTCATCGGTTCACCGACATTCAAAAGAACAACGTCAACGTTGCCGGTATTAAAGATGTCGCCGAAGGCCGCACCACGGCGAGATTTGAGTGGCAAATCGGTGAGGCCGGCTTCTTTTGAAACTTCGTCAAATGTGCCATCGCGATTATTGCGATGAAGCAGCAACGGTTCGCGGTATCGAGCCCCGACGTCGACCGTATCAACCTGCGGGAAGACATGGCCATTGGCCACGAAGAGATCCAGCCAACCGTCGTTATCCATATCAAAAAAGGCAGTGCCCCAGCCAACGTAGGGATAGCTGGGCTGGCCAACGCCCGACGTCCAGGTAACATCATCGAAGCCCCTCTCGCCTAGATTGTGATAGAGCGAATTGGGCTGCTCGGCGAAATGCGTTACGAAGTAGCTGAAGCGGCCGCTATGATCATAATCGCCGAAATCTATGCCCATGGAGCCCAGCTCCATGCCGTCGCCGCTGAGCGCCACGCCTGTGAGCATACCGAGGTCGGTGAACGTACCATCTTTGTTGTTGTGATACAGATAGCTGGGAACAGAGTCATTCGCCACGAGAAGGTCCGGCCATCCGTCGTTATCGTAGTCAGTCCACATCACTCCCAGGCCGTAGTAGCCGATGTCATCGTGGACTCCAGCCTTTTTGGAGACTTCCTCAAAAGTGCCGTCGCCTCGATTGTGATAAAGAAAATCGGTTTGGCCGATCAGACCCCACGGGCCGCACTGCACGAGTACACCCTTGTATTTGCAATATTTGTTGCTGCCAAATGCCGGAAGGTGGTCCATATCTACCGCAGTGTAGCGCGAGACGAACAGGTCGACGTTGCCATCTCGGTCATAGTCGCCCCACGCGGCTCCTGCGCTGAATCCACCACCCCGCAGTCCAGCTTTCTCAGTAACGTCTTCGAACTTGCAGTCGCCCAAACCGCGATAGAGCACGTTGCCGCCGTAGCCGGTAACGAAAAGATCGAGTTTTCCATCATTGTCATAATCAGCGACAGCCACGCCCATGCCCCAGCCCAGTCGAGTCAGCCCGGCTTCTTTGGAAGTATCCTTAAAGGTGCCGTCAGCCTGCTGGCGATAAAGGGTCACCATGGGATCTCCGCCCGCTTTGTATCGATCTGCTGTTGAACCGTTGGCCATGACGATGGCCAAGCGACCAGAATCGTCGCAGTCGAGTAGGCCCACTCCGCCGCTCATAGACTCGATGATGTAACGCTTCTCCCCTGTCGAGACGTGTGAGGCGGTCAACCCAGCTTGTGTCGTAATGTCCTTGAATTTGGGTATCGGAGGAAAGCCTGGGCGATTTACGTTGGCCTTAGGCGTCTTCATGGCCGATGCGGGGACTTCAACACGCGTGCTTTGGGCCCATAGGCAACCCGAGAAAAAGAGACCGGCGAGCAAAACCCCAAAGAGAACTTTCCATCTGGACATTGAACAAAAACGCATGACCGCCAGTTTATCGTAAACTTTTTTTTCGCCCAAATTTGTACACCTATAAAAAGCGAAGCGTCCCGCCAGATTTTTGACGGGACGCTTCGGAAGTTACGGTTGAACCGTAGGTTAAAAGATGATCTTCAGCGCGTATTGGATCTGCCGGAATCCGTTTTCACGGACGTTTTGCGCCTTTCCGTAGTTGCTGCTCGGAGCCGGAGTGGCTGAAAGAATCTGCGTGGCGCCACGGAGGACGCCATTACTGGGATCAGGTGTCACGACGTTGCCGTTGGCATCGCCGAACACGGGCGCGTTGAAGTTAATCTTGGCATTGTTGATTACGTCGTTTGCCACGTATTGGGGATGGTTAAAGAGGTTGAAAAACTCCATGCGGAACTGCATCTTGATGCGCTCCGTGATTTTGAAGTTCTTGTCGACACCCATGTCCACATCCCTCGAAGGCGGGCCGGAACAAATTCCGACTCCCGCGTTTCCAATGGTTCCCAACTGGAAGCCGTTGACGGAGAACATATTGGGATTGAGATAGGTCTTGGAATCAGCACCACTTGCACGGCAAGACTCCCCGGCAACACGATTGGGCCGCTCGCGGCCAGTCGCGGTACCATTCCCGACACCTGAGGGATCGCCGAGGCCCTGAACGGAAACCAGCGGTGTGATCGATGGTCCACTCGATAGGGAGACAATCGTGCTGGCCTCCCATCCTCCCAACGTGCCGCGGACAAACCCGTTAGAATTCTGTAATGTCGGGAGTCCGTAGACCAGGCTCGCTGAAAAGATGTGCGGATGATTCAGAATGTCCGGTCCATAAGTCGCATGCCTGTCTTGTCCATCCAGGTTTGGCGCGGGTGTGTCAAGCCGCTGTGAATCCGCCAGCAGTTTTGACCAAGTGTAAGCCGCTTGGAAAGTTGTATTGCTGCGGACTCGCATGTTGAAGAATGTTTGCAGCGAGTGGTAATCGGAGCTGCTGCCATGCGAGTAGTAAGTAATGGAATTGTTGGCGACAAGCCCTCCGTACGGCCTTAACGAAGCCAGGTAATGGCCGGCGTCCGCGAAACCGTGAGCGTCAGGGTCGCCGACTTTAGCTGTCGAATTTTCATTCTGAACGTAGGTCAACCGGTCGGCGGACGGAACAAAGTTCACGTCAGCAATCTGTTCCCAGTGATTGTTTTTGTTGCCGACATAGGCCACTTCCAGCTTCGCATTTCTGAAGACTTCGCGCTGGACAGACAGATTCCATTGCCAGGCATTGGGCATCTGGTCGGAGGTTGATTGGCCGATGGAAGGCAAGCCGAGGCCTGATGCATAGCAATTAGGATCGCAGGCGGGCAATTGGTGATCAAAGCCTTGATCCAAAACGCGGCCATTGCCGCCTGGGCTGTTAAAGCTCGGATTGAACGGTGGATTGTTGCCGGCGATTTGCAGGGGCCAGAGGCGATCACGATTGAAGAATTGGCCAAGGCCGGCGCGAATAGACCATTTTCCGCTGCCCGTGGGATCCCACGCGATTCCGAGCCGGGGAGCGATCATGTGGTTGTTATTGTTCATCAGCGCACGATTCGGACCAGCGACGCCGCCAGTGCCTGAGGGGCAGGGGTTGGCTTTGAGGCCCGGTGAGTAAAGCAAGCCGTTGCACGAACTGTTGCCGAGCGCTGGATCGAACGCCGCAGGGTTAAATACCGTGTATCTGTCGTCCGACAAGTAAGGGTTCCGCAGGAAAGACCAACGGAAACCGTAATCTACGGTCAACCGCGGAGTAACACGCCAGTTGTCGGTTACATAGAATTCAACGTCATGCCAAACGTTTCGTACCTTGAAGAGATCCCGGGTTTCGCTCCAGCCTAATGCCATATTGACCAACTCCAGGTCGGCAATGCCGTACCCAGTTTGGTTTGCCAAACCCTTAAATCCATTCAAGCCAACAGGACCGCCGAGAGTTCCAAATTCTCCATTGCCCTGTTCCGCTTTGTAATTGCGCGCATACAGGCCACCGACTTTGATGGTGTGTTTGCCCTTGACGAAAGAGAAGTCATCCTGCCAGGTATAAAGATCCTGCTGGTTCTGCCAGGGAGCAATCGTCCAGACGCTCGGAAGTCCGCAGCAATTAATCCATGCCGCAGGTCCCTTATCGCCATATGTCTTGCCGGAAAGCGGAAAGAATGTGGGAATGCTATCGTTCAGTTGTTGAACGAGGCCCGGGTCCGTGCCGGCAGGAGTAATGCTGATGCGATTTGCGGAATACGAGAATGTAAAATCGTTCACAGCAGTAGAGCCGATGGTCTTGCTCAATTTGCCGATGACCACGCGGCCCGGCTGGTTCCAGGCCTCTCCAATGGGGCCGAGGTTGTTGTCTCCCCAGAAACCGCCGCTATTTGGCCCGATATTCCACGAATCGTTGGTGAAGCGAAGCATGGCCGTAAGCGTCTTGGTCAGATTGATATCGCCACGTACGTGCTCTTCCCGCCAATTTGTCGGGACGCCGAAAGACTTGGTGAAGTTGTTGGTTGCGCACGGATCGAGATTGGTCGGATCGGGATAAGCCTTAAGGATTATCTGTGCCACCGGGCTTAGCCGATCAGCTGGGATCACGTTGTTCGTTGTGAAAGGAAGGCCTGTAGCCGGGTCCTTAATAAAGCCACTCTTGGGAAAGCTGTTGAAACCGGACGGGCAGCCTTCTAAGTCCGTAAAGTCGCCGCCCTTTTCGGCAACAGTCGGCATGCGAGCCGTGCTCGTTGTTCCCGAAATCTGCTTGTTCCATTCTTGAGACCAGAAAAAGAAAATCTTGTCCTTCTTGATGGGACCGCCGACGGTGTAGCCGTAGTCGTTGCGGCGAAGTTTGTTTTTCTCACACGCAGTGCCACCGGCGAGGCAGCCGGACTTGACGAAGGTATTGAAGGTGTTCAGGGCGTCGTTGCGTCCGAAATAGTACACGTCGCCGTGAAATTCATTGCTGCCGCGCTTGGTAATGATGCTGATTTGACTACCAGCAGACTGGCCAAACTGCGCACTGTAGCTGTTGCGCTCAATCTTGAACTCATCGATCGAATCCACGGAGGGGAAGACAAGGATGGTGCGGTTCGAGCCGACATCGTTATTGTGTGCGCCGTCCACCAACCAGAGGTTCGCATCCACTGCGCCGCCGCTGATCGAAAGATCTGATCCGCCCTTTAATCCTTTGCCCTGGGCGCTGAAGCCTTCTCCGGTCGCGACGCCTGGGACCGAAAGGACCAGCTGCATGAAGTTGCGGCCGTTGAGTGGCAATTCCGCCACCTGCTGGCCGTTGATCAAGCCAGAAAGTTCTCCGTTGGTGGTCTCCACCTGGATCGCAGAAGCTTCGACAGTGATCTGTTCACTGACCGCGCCTACCGCAAGGGCGAAATTAAAAACGAGGCTATCGGAGGCGTGCACCGCAATGCCAACTTTTTCCGAAGCTTTGAAGCCTGCGTGCGTTACGCGAATTTTAAACGTGCCGAGCGGCAGATCCGGGAAATTATATACGCCGTCGCTGCCCGTGTTCGTCGTACGCGAGAAACCGGTCGACGGGTCGCTTACGGTAACTTCCGCACCGGCGACGGCAGCGCCCTGTTCGTCCGTTACGGTTCCACGAACTGAACCTTTAACGTCCTGCGCAAGCGCTGCAGGCGTACTCGAGCTAAGCAGAACAACCAAGCAGACGAGGAGAACTGACGCGAAAACAGAACGCCACACTCCGGCCTGTTTATTTCGATTTGAAATCATGCGCAACCCCTCGAGAACAATTTGTGCTTGCCGATGTGGCAAGAGCATTTCGAATCCCGCTCAGAAGAAAACCAAATTCAAGAGAGCAAGAAAAGAGATGCGAGCTGAACGTTAACGCTACCTACCCCAGGTAGTGATATAGAGCAGCCCCTTGGACAGGTATTAGGCGGCAAGCATAAAGGGATGTCAAGAGAAAAATAACGATATTCTTAGGCGAGATAACGATATTCCAATTCGTCCTATTTATTTCCATATATGTAAATCCACAGGGGGTATTAAGTCATTGTAAAGCCCGGCGTTATCGCTACAGCTTGGTATCCGCAATTCTGCAGACAGTTTCTGGGCAAGGCCTTTTGCGTTGATCGTGGGCACGACATTTGTTGCGATTCCAAGGCGGCCGGCGAAGACTTGCGATAGAATGCACAGCAAAAGCATGGCTCGTCGCATGCAAATATCTGGCAAGAATTAAGGGATTTAGATCGAGGCCGAGTATCTCGTCACGCTGAAAGCAGTCGCTCAACACCTTGGGCTCACACCGGGAACGGTGTCGGCAGTGTTGAACAATTCGGCAGCGTCCCGCTCCATTCCCGATCGTACGCGAAACCGCATTTTGCAAGCGGCGCGCGAATTGAATTACCGGCCAAACTTCATGGCTCGGTCGCTGCGTGTGCAGCGCACCTACACAATTGGCGTGATTCTCGAAGAGATTGGCGACGGCTATGGCTCGATGGTTGTCAGCGGCGTGGAAGAATATATTCGCGAGAAAAACTATTTCTTCCTGACGGTCGCCCACCGCCACGACCACGAACTGTTGCAAACCTATTCCCAAATGCTGATTGCACGGGGTGTGGAAGGTTTTATCACCGTGGATACGACGTTGCGAGATGTGCCATCACTTCCGACCGTTGCGGTAGCCGGACACCGCCCGCTTGAAAATGTGACTAACATTATATTGGACCATCGCCAGGCGGCGCTATTTGGCCTCCAGCATCTTAAAGAACTAGGCCACGAACACATCGCCTTTTTGCGCGGGCAGCCGCAGAGCGCGGATTCCGAAGTCCGCTGGAACTCTATTTGCGAGGTTGCTCAAGAGCTCGGAATTGGGATCAATCCGAAGTTAGTCGTGCAGCTGGAGGGTCTGGATTCAACGCCAGAAATTGGCTATCCATTTGGGAAAGAATTACTGGCGCGCCGCGTTCCCTTCACCGCGCTGTTCGCGTACAACGATATCTCGGCTATCGGCGCAATGCGTGCGTTCCAGGAAGCCGGATTGCGGATTCCGGAAGATGTTTCTGTGGTCGGCTTCGACGACATCGTGAGCGCGGCCTTTTGTATCCCCAGCCTGACGACCGTTCGCCAGCCGCTTAAAAAAATGGGACGAATTGCGGCCGAGACGCTGCTTGCGCGCATTGAGGATACGGGCGAGTTTCAAAGCGAAATTGCGGTAGAGCCAGAGCTTGTCGTTCGCAAGTCTACAGCCCGGCTGTCATAAATCGGTACGCATACCAAAGAAATCTAGCGTCGTGAAGTTGCAAGCGCGGCCTTGCGCTGCTGTTGGATCAAGAAATCCTCGTACGGTCCTTTGAAGTCTTCGATGTGTCCATGATCAAAATGCCAAAGCCGCGTTGCGACTTCGTCGATCACGTCGTGGTCGTGCGTCACCAGCAGCACCGTGCCATCGAATTTCTGCAGCGAAATGTTCAGCGCGTTGATGGACTCTAAATCGAGGTGGTTGGTCGGCTCGTCAAACACCAGAAAATTGGGCTTCTGCAACATTAGCCGGCAAAATAAAATGCGAGCCGTCTCGCCTCCGGAAAGAGCGCGAATTGGCTTTGTGACATCGTCACCGCTGAAAAGCATTTGTCCCAGCAGGCCGCGCAGTTCCTGCTGGCCGGCCATCGGGTCCCACTGCGCCAGCCACTCGATCACCGTCATGTCATTTTCCTTTTCGAGCGTATGTTCCTGGCCAAAATATCCAACGGCGACTTCGTGCCCCCAGCGCACCGTTCCGCCATCAACGCCAAAGTGACGGTCCGCCTCATCGATAAAACCCGGCGCGTTGCGAATCAGCGATCGAATCAGCGTAGTCTTGCCCGCTCCGTTTCGGCCAAGCAGGGCAATCTTTTCACCGCGCTCCAGGTTCGCCGAAAATCCGTCGACCACTTTCAGGTCGCCGTAGGATTTCCGCAGGGTCTTAAATTCCAGCGGATGCCGCCCGGACGGCTTCTTCATAATAAAATTAATGTAGGGCCGAGCGATGTTTGATCGAGCCAGTACAGTGGTTTGCAGACGCTCAATCTCCTTTTTCCTGGAGGTTGCCTGCGCCGACCGCGTGCCCGCTCCGAACCGCGCAATGAAGTCCTGCAACTGCGCGATTTTCTTTTCGCGCTGCGCGTTTTCCGATTCAATGCGCGAACGCACCGAAGTCTTCGCCATCACCATGTCGTCGTATCCGCCCACGTACATCAGTACGGATTCATAATCGATGTCTGCAACATGCGTGCAAACGCTGTTTAAAAAGTGGCGGTCGTGCGAAATCACAATCAGGACGCCTTCATAGGAATTCAAATAGTCCTGCAGCCAGTGCACGGAGTCCAAGTCCAAATAGTTTGTCGGCTCGTCCAGCAGCAGCGCGGCCGGACTGCCAAAAAGCGCCTGCGCCAGCAATACGCGCACTTTCTGTCCGCCCTGCAATTCGCCCATCTTTCGCTCGTGCAGCTCAGACGGCACATCTAGTCCATCTAGCAAAATAGCCGCGTCGGCTTCGGCGGTATAGCCGCCCTCTTCGCCGACGATTCCTTCCAACTCGCCCAGCCGCATGCCGTCCGCATCGGTGAGCTCGTCGTGGGGCCTCGCGTAAAGCATTTCGCGCTCATGCAGCACTTCCCATAGCGCGGCGTGTCCCATGATCACCGTATCAATCACGCGAAACTCGTCAAACGCGAACTGGTCCTGTCGCAACACGCCGATTTTTTTCGGCCGCGACACGTTGCCCTTCGTCGGTTCAATTTCGCCGGTCAAAATTTTCATCAAGGTGGATTTGCCCGCGCCGTTTGGCCCGGTGATCGCATACCGCCGCCCGGCCATAAAGGTCGTCGTGACGTCATCAAACAGCACGCGGGCGCCGTACCGCATAGATATATTATTGATAGAAATCATAGCCCTTAATTGTATCGTGGAATGCGTTCACGTTCGACCCGAACAAAACATCGCATCGCGCACTACTTTTCGATCCAACTGCAACAACCTTCAGCGCGGACCTTCCTGATAAAGCCCCATCAAGTTACCCGCCGGGTCGCGGAAGGTCGCAATCCAGCATGCGCTTCCCAGAGAATCTGGATGCGGTGCCTCGACCACGACTCCGCCCTCGCCTCCTGCTCGATTCAATATCGCATCAATGCTCTCGACCCAGACGTACGGCAGCAGGCCGGGTTCGGGCGAAACTTTCTACCCGTAGTGAAGGAGCCGCTGACGTCTCCTGTCGCGTCATCGAAGCTCGGATGAGCACTGTCGCGGTGTCGAATATTCCAACCAAACACTTTTTCGTAGAAAGCAACCGATCTGCGAACGTCGGTCGCGGGAACCTCCAGATAGCACAGCCGGGGGCGAGGCAGCAGCGACAGCCGGCTCTTGCTCTCCGAAACTTTGGCTCCCCATTCGTCAGGACTCAGATCCCGCGCGTGTTGCGAGAAAAGCCAGTGGTGGCCATCCAAGTCTTCTGCCTCATATTGCCGTTCGCCATAGCAGGTCTCGTTGAGATCCTCCACGATTTTGGCGCCAGCCGATTTCGCTTTGCGAAAATGGGCGTCCACATCGAGAACGAACACTGTCAAGCTCTGCGTTGCGCAGCCAAGCTTCGCAGGGCTCGCTCCACCCGTTAGCGCCCTTTTCAGCATGATCCACGCATTGCCCAGATGCATCTGAGCGCCGCTGATCACCTCGGGATCTCCATAACGATAGTGTTCTGCAAAACCAAACGCCTTACTCAGCCAGTCAATCGCATCAACGACATTCTGATAATAAATGTGCGGCAACACAGTGTTCGTCGGCACAGAGCGATTCTCAGTCATTTGCACCCACCTCCTTGCTCCTACGCTTCAAACCAGCCCGACACCCACAATCCGGAACGCCACAGCATGCTCACAGGGCTTCTGTTCCGGCAGCTCGATCTTCAATCCGGCGTCGTCGCGCGTCCACTTTAACCTGCCAGAGTGTCCCAGCAGTTCCACATTTTCGATTTTGCCAGGAGCCTGTTTGCTGTTGCTCGCCAGCGTCGCGATTACAGCTTGTTTCTCCGGCCAGCCCATGACGAACGCGTACAACGTTTCACCTTTCTTGGTAAAGCGTATATCGTCGGCCGTGAGCGCGCGGCGTTTGCTCTCGTTGAAGCTGGCGTCCGCGGACGGAGGTGTCACTGGAGCAGTTTGGCCGGAAATTTTCCACGGCCGTGTCGCATAGATCGCTTCGCTGTTTACGGTCACCCAGTCCGTGATGCCTGACAGGACTTTCAGCTCGCGGTCATCGAGCATGCCGCTGTTCGGCAGCGGAAAGTTCAGCATCAGGTTGCCGTTTTTGCTCACAATGTCCACAAGCATGTCGACCACGGTCTTCGGCGTTTTGTAAGTGACATCGCGGTTGTAATGCCAGTCACCGATGCATGTGTCGGTCTGCCAGGGATGCGGCCAGATCTCATCCAACACCCCACGCTCGCGATCCAGCACGCAGAGTCCGGCGTTCGAATCTTCCTGGTGCTTGCTGGTGTAAATCGCTTCAATCTTTCCGCCATTGTGCTTGGCGCTGACGTTGTAGTGATTCGCAAGTAAGCTCAATCCCCAGTGCTGGAAAGGCAAATGACCGTCCGAGTACAAGAGGTCTGGATGAACATGGTCCACCAGATCCTTGATGCGGTGAAACCAATGCTCCTTCCACGATTCAGGAATGCCGTCTTCGTTCCAATCGAGTTTTGCGGTGAGCAGTTTCGCATCGTCAATCCTGTGATAGAGGCTTGCGTATCCCGGATCCGCGCCGTCGTAGGGCACTCCCGCCCGGGGCCCGGATTTGTCCGCCAAGTGACTCGTCGCAAACCATTTGTAGCTGATCCAAAGATGATCGCTCACACCAAATTTCAAGCCATGCTCGCGCGCGGCCTTGGCCCACATTCCCACAACATCTTTCTTAATGCCCATGTTCACGGCGTTCCATTCGTTGTGCTTGGAGTTCCACAAATCGAAATTGTCGTGGTGCACGCCCATGCTCATGAAGTATTTCGCACCGGCTTTCTTGTAGAGTCCCATCAAATAGTCGGGATCGAACCTCGCCCCCTTCCACAGGGGGATCAAATCTTTGTAGCCGAATCTCGAAGGATGTCCGTAATGCTTGAGGTGGTATTTGTACTGGCGCTGGTCTTCGATGTACATGTTGCGCGCGTACCAAAACCACTGCGGTACCTGGTAAGTGGAAAGCGATTTATTGGTCGGCTGAAACGGGCCGGAAATAATTTGCGCTTGAGGCCCGGCCAGCGCGGGGACACCCACGCTGCACTGCAGAGCGGGAATCGCTCCCGCCAGAACTCCAATCACTTCGCGCCGCGTCATTTTCATGCCGATCACTCTTTCTGTCCTTTGGGAGTCTAGTTCGGAAGAACTTTTCTTTCACGAAGCCAGTGCAAGAGCAGCGTACCCCACTCGCCGACGGATGGATCCGCGAGATCGAGGCCGACTCCGTGCGGCGCGTTTTCGAAAATGTGGAGTTCGGCGGGAACATCCGCTTTGTGAAGCGCCAGGTAGAAGGCCACACTGTTTTCGGGAGGTACGACCGTGTCGGTGGAAGAACTGAAGAGAAATGTTGGCGGGGTTGTGGGCGTAACGTTCAGTTCGCTCGATAGTTCCTTGACAAGTTCGGGCTTGGGATTTTCGCCGAGCAGGTTCTTACGAGAGCCCTGATGCGTGTATTCGGCCGTGAATGAAATTACCGGATAGGCGAGAATTGCGAAATCGGGCCGGCAACTGGCACGGTCGATGGGATCGGATGATTGCGGAATGCCCGAATCGAAATGTGTGGCTGCAGTGGATGCCAAATGGCCGCCGGCGGAAAATCCCATCACGCCGATTTTGTCTGGCGCCACGCCAAATTCTTTGGCGCGAGCGCGGACGACACGAATCGCGCGCTGCGCATCGCCAAGTTCGATGGGATGGTGATAGCGGGGCCCGATGCGATATTTCACAACGAATGCGACAAGGCCCATGGCGTTGAGCCAATTCGCGGGCTGGCGGCCTTCGTGGTTGGTTGCGAGATATCCGTAGCTGCCGCCTGGGAAAACGATCACCGCCGCGGTCGGACCCTGTCCCGTTGATGCGGCGTACAGGGTGATCGTTGGCCGGTCGGAATCAGCGTCGCCGAGCGCACCGGGCGCTTTGCCATCCCATAGCGGCATGGTGCGCGGCTCCGCAGAGGGATCCTGGTGCTCCTGCGCGGCAAGCGGAAACGCACACAACAGAAATGCCGCCAAATAGAATTTGTTCAATTTATGTTCTCCAGGTTCCGAGATCCTTGTGAACGATACAACAGATTCACGATCGCCGCGCGAAGCATGGTTTCGTTTGGAATGAACGTGTGAGCCATGAACTAGGCGCGACGATTTGCCAGTCGGCCGCAATTGCCGAGTTTGCTTTACGCAGCAGTAGCACGTTGGTCGAGACGCTCAACTCATGAACTATTTCTTGCGAGAAGGCGGGACTACTTGGTGGCGCGGCCAATCATTACACTCACAACCGACTACGGAACAAATGATCATCTGGTCGGCACGCTTAAAGGCGTGATTCTGAAAATAAATCCAGACGTAACCATCGTGGATATCACGCACGATGTCACTCCGTACGATTTGCTCGATGGCGCGCTTGCAATCGCGTCATCGTATTCCTACTTCCCTCCTCGCACGATTCATGTCGTCGTGGTTGATCCGGGCGTAGGCACGGACCGGCGGCCACTGCTGGTGAGCGGCGAAACCCAATATTTCGTGGCGCCGGACAATGGCGTGCTTTCGCTGGTGTACGAGCGCGAGGAAAATGTTCTGGTTCGCCATGCGAACGTTGAACATTACTATTTGCATCCGGTCAGCAACACATTTCACGGTCGGGACGTGTTCGCGCCCGTCGCAGCGTGGCTATCGAAAGGGTCGCAGGCAGCGGCCATGGGGGACGAAATTACGGATTACAAGAAATTTGCGATGCCGAAACCGAAGCCGGTCGATGGCGCGGTAAAAGGCGTTGTGCTGCGCGTGGACAACTTCGGCAACATCATCACGAATTTCCGCGCAGAAGATCTGCCCGCGGCGGCGATTGAAACCGGGACGGTGCAATTCATGCTGGGCACTCATCCGGTGAACAAGCTGGTGGACACCTTCGCGAAAGGCAATGCGGGCGAAGCGTTTGCATACGTCGGGTCGAATGGATTTATTGAAGTTGGCATCAACCGTGGAAGCGCGGCTAGGAGCCTGGGTATTGGCCGTGGAACGCAGGTCACGCTCGCGACAGCCTGATTGTTCGTGATTCCATCGGCCTAGGAAGCGCAGAAACTATTTCGAGGATTCGAGCGCGGCGATCTGCGATCGCGTGCGCGGATCGAGCCAATCGCGCCAGGCATCTCCAAGTAAGTTGAAGGCCAGAACGGCGATCATCACAGCGAGCGCCGGGAATATCACCATGTGCGGCGCGTCAAAGAGGTGGCCGCGCGCGTCGTTGAGCATCGCGCCCCAACTTGGAATGGGTGCGAGAACTCCGAGCCCCAGAAAACTCAGCGTGGATTCGGCAAGAATCGCGCCGGCCATCCCGATCGTGGCTTGAATCAGGACGGGCTGAAGAATATTCGGAAGCAAATGCCTTACGATAATTCTGGACGTAGACGCGCCAAGCGAACGGGCAGCGAGGGCGAATTCCAGTTCCTTCACTTTGAGAACTTGCGCGCGAGCCAATCGCGCATAGCCCGCCCAACCCGTAATCACGAGCGCCAAAATTACTTTGCCGATCCCGGGTCCGAAAAACGCCGCGAAAGCGATAGCCAGGAGAATTCCCGGAAAGGAAAGGAAGGAATTGATGAGAAGAAGATTCACGATGCGATCGCACCATCCACCGAAGTAACCGGCGATGGTGCCGATGGCGAGTCCGGTGAGTCCGCATCCAAAGACCACGCAGATGGAAACAGTGAGGGAGACGCGCGCCCCGAAGAGGACTCTAGAAAGGATGTCGCGGCCAAGTTCGTCCGTACCCATCCAGTGAGCGATGGACGGAGCTTCGAGGCGCCCAGGAAGATTTTGCGCGAAGGGATTTGCAGGAGCGATCAGCGGAGCCAAGAGAGCAATCAAGAAGAGCAACAGCGCCGCGGAAAATCCAACGCGGGCGAGCACGCTTTGACGGAGAAAATCTCTGACGTTCTTGGTCATGAAATACGCACTCGCGGATCCACGACGGAATAAATGGCATCGGTGAGCAAGTTCACCAAAACGTAGGAAAGAGAAATCACCAGGATACATCCTTGCAAAAGCGGATAATCGCGCGCCGAAATTGCCTGGACGGTCAGGCGGCCGATGCCGGGCCAGGAAAAAATCGTCTCGGTTACGATGGTTCCGGCGAGAAGGGTACCGAACTGCAAGCCGAGAATGGTGATGATGGGGATCAGTGCGTTGCGCAGGCCATGGCGAAAAAGTACGGCAGTCGTGCTGAGTCCCTTTGCGCGAGCGGTGCGTATGTAATCGGCGGAAAGTTCTTCGAGCATTGCGCCGCGAACCATGCGAGTGAGAATTGCCGCGAGCGCGGCACCAAGCGTCGCGGCGGGCAAGACGTAGCTGCCGAGTCCATTCCTTCCGGACACAGGCAATAGACCAATTTCAATGGAGAAAAGAAGGATCAACAGTGGACCAAGCGCGAAATTGGGAATCGCAAGTCCAAAAAGCGTGAAAACGCCGATGAGGCGATCGGGCGTTTGGCCACGACGATGCGCTGCCAGGACACCCGCAGGAATGGCGATCGCAGCGCAGACAAGCAACGCTAGAAACGCCAACTGCAAGGTGGCTGGGTAACGTTCAAAAATAATTTGACGCACGGGAGCCTGAAACTTGAAGGACTGCCCGAGATCGCCGCGGAAAAGTCCGAGAAGATAATGGCCGTACTGCAGGCCGAGCGGCTGATCGAGGCCCAAAGAATGCCGCAACTGCGCCGCCGCGCCGGGCGCTGCGCCTTCACCAAGCATCTGCTCCACAGGATCGCCTGGAACAATGTGAATCATCAAAAAGACGAGCGTGAGCACCAGCCACAGGGCGGGCAGGGTGAGCAGAAATCGCTTGAGGAGATGGCGGAGCATCGGAAAAGGAATTATGACCGGGAAACGGTGGACTTTGCGGCTTTTCGTGGAGAAGTTTCGGAGTGGTTATTCTTCTTGCCTTCAGCCGGAGTAACGCGTTCCATTTTTACGCGTGCGACGCGTCTCCCGTCCATTTCCGCAATCGTGAAGCGCAAATCACCATGGACGAAACTTTCACCGCCGCTGGGAATGAATCCCAGCTGATCAAGAACAAAGCCGCCAACGGTGGCGTATGCCGGATCTTCGGGAATGGTGATGCCATACTGCGCTTCCAAATCACGCACGTTTAACGCGGCGTCGAAGATGACGGCGCCGTCAGACAAAGTGAGCGGTTTTTCGACGACGTCGAACTCATCGTGAATTTCGCCCACCACCTGTTCGAGAATATCTTCGAGAGTAACAAGTCCCAAGAGGCTGCCGAATTCGTCCACGACGACGGCCATGCCGGTGCGGCGAGTTCGCAACTCCTCGAGCAACTCGCTTGCAGGCTTGGTTTCCGGCACGATCAGCACTTCGCGCAAAATGCGGCGCAGGTCAAACGGCTGCGGAGGAAGGCCTTCGGCAGCGCGGAGCTCGCGACTCTGCAAAACCCAGAGCATGTCCTTGATGTGCACGAAGCCAAGGATATGGTCGACCGTGCCGCGATAGACGGGAATTCGTGAGCGTTGCGTGGTGGCAAACGCGCGAAGAACTTCGTCGAATTCGGCTTCGATAGGGAGAATGTGCATGTCCGGGCGCGGAACCATAATTTCGCGGACCTGGACCTGGCCAAGTTCGATGGCGCTGAGGACGACTCGTTCTTCACTGGGTGCAAGCAGACCACGTTCGCGAGCCTGCTGAATCTGAATCTGCAACTCTTCGGTAGAGTGCGCGACACCGTGGCCTGCCTGCGGCGAAACTCCCATGGCGGTGATGATTTTCCCGGAAACGCGATCGAGCAAATCGATGGCCCAGCGAAAAGTGTTCAGGAACCAATGGAAAGGGCGAGCAATGAGAAGCGCGACGCGTTCGGCACGTGCGAGGCTGACCGTTTTGGGGACCAGTTCGCCGATTACCACGTGCAGCGCGGTAAGGAGAATGAACGCGGAAGTAAGCGCAAGTGCGTGAGCCAGCATGGCCGAACGCGCTCCCGGAATTCCCGGCCATAAAGATTGGAAAAATTTGGCAAGAGTGGATTCGCCGAGCGCGCCGAGGGCGAGGCTGGTGAGCGTGATTCCGAGTTGCACGCCCGACACGACGCGATGAAGATCAGCGACCAGGCCTTCGACGATTTTGGCTCGCGCATTTCCCTTTGCGACGAGCTGACGGACACGGGACAGGCGCACGGCGACCAGCGAGAATTCGGCAGCCGCGAAAAATCCGTTGAGCAGGACGAGAAAAAGCACACCAATCAGGCGAACGACAAACATTCCGTGCGGATGCTCCTTCGCTGCTTCGACCGGCTGGCGGTCATCTTCGAATTGTAATTGTATCAGTAGAAGAACTGCACCATAGCATGTTGTGGACACGTTGTGCGAATCGCGAGATGTTCTCCCGTTGCGCAGCCAGAATGCGTACTTTAAACTTATTGTTTACATCTTTTTCGAGGAAATAATCTGCGAGTCTTGCTGCGCATTGCCGGTTGGATCCTGGCTGTTCTGATCGCCGTCGTTGGTGGAGTGGCGTGGTGGCTGTTGATACGACCGCTGCCACAGGTGGATGGAACGGCTTCCCTGCCTGGTCTGCAGAAAGAAGTGACTGTTGAGCGCGATGTTTGGGGGATTCCGCACATTCGCGCGGGTTCGCTTGCGGACATGGCGGAAGCGCAGGGGTATGTGATGGCGCAAGACCGGCTGTTCCAGATGGATGTGCTGCGACGAGTGGCGCGCGGACAGCTTTCGGAAATTGTAGGATCGAAGGCGATTCCTCTGGACAAGCAATTCAGGCTGCTGCGATTCGGACCGGCCGCCGAACGCGACGCTGCTCTTCTCGACGAAGAATCGCGAACCGCGATGGATGCGTACGCCCGGGGCGTAAATAAGTTTATCGAGCAGCACCAGAGTAAGCTGCCTGTTGAATTCACGCTTCTGAAATACAAACCTCAGCCGTGGCGGCCTGCGGATTCGCTCGCAATCTCCGGATACATGTACCAAACACTGACCAATACCTGGGAAGACGAACTTGACCGGGCGCAGGTGACGGCTCGCGTTGGAGCGGATCGCGCGAAAGCGCTGTATGCGCAGGATGCGGCGCTTGATCATTTTGTGGTAGGCGATCCGGATCGGCCCGGCGATGGCGCGCAACGTTCGGGTAACAATCCCGACGACGAAGATGACGATGACGATATGGCGCAGGACTCTGTGCTGAAAGCGAGCGCGAAATCACCCGGCGTTGATCACCAGGATCTGAGCTATGCCGATCTGACTTCAGCGCTGGACCCGGCAATCGTGGAGTGGGTGGGAAAGTCTCGGCGCGACATTCGGCACGCGCTGGGGAGTAACAATTGGGTGGTGAGCGGCGAGCACACGGCGACGGGCAAGCCTCTTCTGGCGAATGATACTCATCTGGAGTTAAGCGTTCCGCCGATCTGGTACCAGATGCATTTGACGTGCCCGGGCTGGAATGTGAAAGGGTTCACGCTGCCTGGCGCGCCGATGGTGGTGATTGGTCACAACGACCGGATTGCGTGGGGATTTACGAACAATGGCGCGGACGTACAGGACCTTTACATAGAGACGTTTAATCCTGCGCGGCCTGATGAATACAAAGTAAATGGAAAATGGCTGAAGGCGCAGCTCGTGGATGAGCTTATCCACGTGAAGGGCGCTGCCGACGAGCATTTACGCGTCGTGGTGACCCGCCACGGTCCGGTGATGAGGCAGTCCGGCGACACGGGCTACGCGTTGCGCTGGACCGCGACCGAGCCCGGCGGCCTTGCGAATACTTACAACCGGTTGGGAAAGGCACAGAACTGGAAAGAGTTTCGCGAAATCATGAAAAGCGTCTGGGGACCAGCGCAGAATGTCGTATATGCGGACGTGAACGGGAATATTGGATACGTGATGGCGGCGCGCGTGCCCATTCGAAAAAAAGGCCACGGAGAAGTTCCGGTTCCTGGCGACACCGACATCTATGAATGGAAGGGATACATCCCGTTTGAGGAATTGCCGCAGGCGTTCAATCCCGAAGATGGATTGATCGTTACTGCAAATGCGCGCGTGGTTGGGCCGGATTACATACCGTACCTCACTGATCATTGGGAAGAGCCTTACCGGACCGCGCGGATTTGGGATCTTGTGCATGACAGACATGACCTGCGGCCTGACGATATGTTGAAGGTGCAGACTGATGCGTACAGCTATCCAGATGTGTTTCTTGCGGAGCAGCTCGTGCCCGCGGCAAAAGTCGCGGCGCCGAAAGATTCACGTACGCAGAAACTGATTGGATTAGCGAGGGATTGGAACGGAATTGCGGATGCGGATTCGACGGTTGTCCCTTTTCTTGAAGGCACACGGCGCGCGGCGCTGAAGTTGATTTTGCAGCCGGTCCTTGGGGATGATACGGAACTCTATCAATGGCGGAGCATGGCTTTTCTGCAGCGTGTGCTGACGGAGCGACCGGCGGCGTGGCTTCCCGCGGCATACAAAAGCTACGATGAACTACTCGTGGCGGCAGCGGATGAATCCGTGAAGAGCTTGGAAAAAAACAGCGGGAGCGCGCGCGTGGAAGATTGGCCGTGGAAGCGCTTTGATTCGCTGGAGATTCTGCATCCGATTGGCCATGCGGGCTGGCTGCAGAAAATGTTCAGCATTACCGACAAGCCACAGAGCGGGACAAGCTTTAGCCCGCGAGCAGCGACGCGGCACCACGGTCCGGCCATGCGATTGGTGGCAAGCGTTGGCGACTGGGACAATTCGTTGATGGTGATTCCCGGCGGACAGAGCGGGCAGCTTGGAAGCAGCCATTACGCGGATCAATTTCGCTATTGGTATGACGGAAAACCCGTGGTCGCGCCATTCACTGATGCCGCGGAAGCCGCGATTCGCAAACACACGCTGACCCTAAAGCCGTGAAGAAAGTTTGCCGAAGTGCATAAAGCAATTGTTTCGGTTCTTCGGCGTGCCTTAGAATGCTGTGGGGAACCGCCCCTTGAGATTTCGAAGTCAATCGGGACGGTGGACGAATCTATTTTCGTTTTGCGAGCGCTGCCAGAATTGAGCGCCGCTTGAAAAAGGCCGCGTGAATACTCCAGCTCCGAAAAGACCAGAACCGCAGAAAAAGCCGGACTTCGAGCGCTCGCTAGCGCGTCTCGAAGAGGTCGTTCGCAAACTGGAAAGCCCGCAACTTTCGCTGGATGAAGCCATGAAACTCTTTGAAGAGGGCGTTGAATTGTCGCGCGAATGCCAGAAGCAATTGGAAGAAGCCGAGGGCAAGGTCGAGATTCTGCTGCAGAAGGCGGACGGCAAACTGGTGGCGCAGCCGTTTGAACCTGAAGGCAATGGCGAAGCGTGATCTGCACACTCGCGCTCGAATGGTCTGCACAATACGGGACACCATCTCCCCGATGAATCTCCCCGCGTTTTTTGAAGAAGATTTGCACTTGGTGGATGCCGCGCTGCAGCGGTCGATGCCGGCGGCAGACGCGCCGCCGCAGTCGATTCACCGAGCAATGCGCTACAGCGTCTTCGCGGGTGGCAAGCGAATCCGGCCGATTCTTTGTCTTGAGACCGCCCGTATCTTTGCGCAGGACGTTGGGCCAGCACTACATCCCGCGTGTGCGATCGAATTTATCCACACCTATTCGCTGATTCACGACGATTTGCCTGCTCTTGATAACGATGACCTGCGACGCGGCAAGCCCACGTGTCACAAGCAATTCGGTGAGGCCATCGCGATACTGGCGGGAGATGCCCTGCTCACACTGGCGTTCGAAACACTTGGAGCGACCCCAGTCAATGCGGAACTGCGCGTAAAGATGCTCACGGAAATTGCAACGTCGGCAGGAACGATGAACGGAATGGTCGGCGGGCAGGTTGCGGACCTCGAAGCGGAGGGCAAAACCGTCGGCCCGGAGACGCTCGAATATATTCACCGTTCGAAGACGGCGGCGCTGATTCGTGCTTCGATCACCGCGGGAGCGATTTGTGCTAGAGCGCCAGAGGAAGAGATCGCTCGGCTGCGGCAATTTGGCGAAACGATTGGCTGGGCGTTTCAGGTTACGGACGACATTCTGGATGTTGAAGAGTCTTCGGCGGCGCTCGGAAAAACGGCCGGCAAGGACATTGCGCAGCAGAAAGCGACTTATCCTGCAGTTTTTGGCTTGGAACGCTCACACGAAATCGCGAACGAACTTTCTTCAAACGCGATTACCGACCTGGCTAGCTATGGCGCGCGCGCCGCGCGGCTTCGCGAAATCGCGGAATTTCTGGTTCATCGGCGCACTTGATCTGACGAATCATTTCTCTTCCCCATGACATCGCGCACAGACCGCATACGCCTGGACGTGCTCATTTTTGAGCGCGGGCTGGCGGGTTCGCGGGAAAAGGCGCAGGCAATGATTCTTGCCGGAGAAGTTTTGGTGAACGGCACGGCAGCGGCAAAAGCGGGGCAAGCGGTTGTGCGAGATGCTGTCATTGAGATTCACAGCCGGATTCAGAAATACGTGAGCCGGGGCGGATTCAAGTTGGAAGGAGCGTTGCAGGATTTCTCCGTCGATCCGGCTGGAAAGGCTTGTCTGGACCTTGGTTCGTCGAATGGCGGGTTTACCGACTGCCTGCTGCAGTATGGTGCAAGCCGCGTTTACGCAGTAGACGTCAATGTCGATCAGCTTGATTGGAAGCTACTGCAAGACTCGCGAGTCATCCGGATTAAGAGGAATGCTCGTGAGCTGGTGCCAAAGGATTTGCCTGAAAAGGTGAGTCTGGTGGTCGCGGACGTCTCGTTCATCTCGGTCACAAAGATTCTGCCGGCGACAATTCCGCTAGCTGAGCCAGGATCGGATCTTCTGATATTGATCAAGCCGCAGTTCGAATTGCAGCGGGAAGACATTGGGCCAGGCGGAATTGTTTCCGATCCGGCACTCCACCAACGGGCGATTGAGCCGGGCGCCGAAGGTAACCAGGAATTTTTTCTCCACGCCCGAAAAACTGTCTAAGGTAGAATCGCTGCATCCATGTCTTCCGTTTCTTTTCGCGCCATTGGAATTTTTTCGCGACCGCGTCGCGCCGACATCACCGACATCGTGCGGCCGCTGCTCGAATGGCTCTCAAAACGCGGGATTCGGGGAATCTATGACACGGAAACCGCGGCTTCGCTGCGCGACGGGACCGGCGGACGGCCGCGCGAATTGCTTGCACACGAGTCCGACTTGCTTCTAGTGCTTGGCGGCGATGGCACTTTGCTTGCGGCTGCGCGAGAAGCGGCTCCGCGCGGAATTCCAATTTTGCCAATCAATCTGGGCAGCCTTGGCTTTCTGACCAGCTTCACGTTGGGCGAGCTTTATCCGGCGCTCGAAGAAACTATTGCGGGCCATCTCACTGCAAGTGAACGCGTCATGTTGACGGCGTCACTGATTCGCGAAGGACAGGTAGTGGAATCGCAGCTGGTGCTCAACGAAGCGGTGATCACTAAGGGCGCATTGGCTCGAATGATCGAGATCGAACTCTTGATTGACGAAGATTTTGTGTGCCGCTACCGGGCGGATGGATTGATTGTTGCAACACCGACGGGGTCAACGGCTTATTCGTTGTCAGCTGGTGGGCCGATTGTGCATCCCGCAGTGGACTCCATCATTTTGACGCCTATTTGTCCGCATACGCTCAGCGATCGCCCGCTTGTTGTCGACGATTGCTGTAATGTCGAAATGCGGCTGCGGGGAACCGCGGAGTCCGTGTATCTCACTCTCGACGGCCAAAAAGGCGTGTTGATGCAGTCTGAAGATCGCGTTTCGATCATTCGCGCAAAAGAACGGCTGAAACTTATTCAACCGCACCGCAAGTCTTACTACGAGATTCTGCGGAACAAATTGAAGTGGGGCGAAGCGTAAAGAATAGCTTCGAAAATCTTTAGATCGTGGCTACTAGGCCAAAACATGCCCGCGAAGAAGATCCCGAGCTGTTTCGCGTCTGCGGATAATTCGCGCGCGCTTTCCTTCCACCAAGATTTCCGCGGGACGACATCGAGCATTGTAGTTTGAAGCCAGCGACATGCCATAGGCCCCGGCGGTCCAGATTGCCAGGACGTCGCCAGGTTTGACGTCGCCTAGAGGCCAGTTTCGCAGAAAGCAATCGCCGGTTTCACAGACCGGACCGACAATGTCCACTATTGCGCCCCTTTGTTTTTCGTTTTTTGTGCGCGTCACGCGAGTGATTGGATGGACCGCGCCGTACAACGCCGGACGGAGCAAGTCATTCATTCCCGCATCGACCACGACGAAACTCTTGTTTCGATTTGTCTTTGTGTACTGAACGCGAGTCAACAGCACGCCCGCAGGGGCGATGATTGTGCGGCCCGGTTCGAGCAACAGGTGAATGCCCAGCGGCTTTACGGTACGAGCGATCATGCGCGCGTAGTCGATACGGGAAGGTGGCTTCTGGTCGGTATAGCGCACGCCGAGGCCGCCGCCAAAATCGAGATATTTCAGGTCGATTCCCAGTTCGCGGAGTTCACGAACAAAACTCGCGAGACGCGCGAGCGCTTTCTGGAAAGGTTCTAGGGCCGTAATCTGCGAGCCGATGTGAGCACTAATTCCGTGCCATCGAATCCACTTGGAATTGCGATGCTTGGTGTAGAGCTGGCGCGCGGCATGCCAATCCAGACCAAATTTGTGTTCGTGGTGTCCTGTCGAAATGTGCGGATGGCCGCCGGCCTGGACGTCGGGGTTTACGCGAATGGAAACGCTGGGTGCATCGCCGTCGTGCTTCTGCTTCGCTGACTCGTCGAGCAAGACGGCAAGTTCGGCTTCGGATTCGATATTGAAGAGCAACAGCCCACGGCGGCCGGCGGAGCCGCGGCTGCGATACCGGAGCGCCTCGCGAATTTCTTCCCGCGACTTGCCAACACCAGAGAAAACAATTTTGCCGCCGGGTATGCCGAGATGGCCAAGATGTTCGAGTTCGCCGCCGGACACCACGTCGAATCCGCTGCCTAATTTTGCCAAATTGTTAAGAATGGTGAGATTTCCGTTGGATTTTACGGCGAAACAGAGTGTGTGGCGCAGCGATCCGAGACCTTTGTCAAGCTCGCGAAAGGCAGCTTCCATGGCGGCCTGGCTGTAAATGTAGGCGGGCGTGGAGAAAGTCTCCGCGGCATCCGCAAGTGAAACGTCTTCACAAAAGACTTCGTCACCGCCGCGTTTCTTTGAACCGCGCCATGCAAAATTCGGCGTGAATTCCGCGGGGTCAACGTAGCGCAACGGATGTGTGGGTCTCTCCGCCTGAGCGCTCATCGAACTTTCAGCACTACGAGAGTTCGGTCATCCGAGAGCGGCGCGCTTTGCGCAAACCAGTCGACCTCGCGCAGGATTAAATCGGAAATCTCCGTGGCGGTTGATTCGTAATGAGTCTCGACGAGATTTCTTAGCCACTCGGTTCCGAAAAATTGGCCTTCGCTGTTCATGGTTTCCGCGATTCCGTCTGAATGAAAAATCACGATGTCGCCAGGATCGAGTGTGACGCCCCATTCGTCGTAACTTGTCTCTTCAAAGATTCCTAGCGGGAATCCCGTCAGTTCGATCTTGCCGCAACGCCCGTCCTTATATAGCAGCGGTTGCGACTGTCCGGCATTCGCCACGCGCAGTTTGCGACGGCCCTTCTGCCAGGTTCCGAAACATGCAGTCATGAATCGACCCTCGACGCGGCGCTCGCCTACGAGTTGATTCATCTGACGCAGCATTTCCGCGGGCTGCAATTTCTGCGGAGCGAGGCTTCGCATTATGCCAATCGCGACAGCGCCGTAGAGCGCGGCCGCCGTGCCTTTGCCGCTGACATCGGCAAGCGCGACGCCGAGCTGTTGAGGCCCATAGCGCAAAAATTCGTAGAGATCGCCGCACACTTCGCGCGCTGACAAATAGCGTGCTGCCATTTCCAGGCCATAATCTTCGCTGGGCACGGGACGAATCAGAGCGCCCTGAATGCGCTTTGCTGCTTGGAGATCCCGCTCGAGCCTTGCCTCATCGCGCGCTACCTGCTCGTAGAGACGAGCATTTTCGAGAGAAACGGCAAGGTTCGCGGCGAGAATCGAGAGCGTCTGCACGTGCTCTTCGTTGAAGGCATTCAGTTGCGCGCTCTCCAAGTCAAGGACGCCGACGATTTTCCCCTTGTGAAGCATGGGAATCGCGACTTCCGAACGCGTTTCGGGATTAACCATCAAGTAGCGCGGATCGACAGATACGTCAGGTGCGAGAACCGGTTCGCGCAAAGTTGCGGCTGCGCCAACGATCCCCTCGCTGGCCGCAACACGCAATTTACCCTGTACGCGCTGGCCATGCTTTACGTCCAGCCGATGGCGGAAAATTTTCTGTTCCTCGTCATACAGCAGAATGCTGAGGATCTGGTAGTCGATAACGCGCTTCACTTGCTCTGCCGCACGGCGCAATAATTCCTCGACGTCAAGAATGGAACTCATTTCCCGGCTGACTTCATTAAGGAGGAGCAGCGTCTGGGCCTGCGAGCGCACCCTTTCAAACAAGCGCGCGTTTTCGATGGCGACTGCCAAACGGCTACCGAGCATGGTAAGAATGCTCTGCTGATCCGGAGTGAAATAGTCCGGACGATTACTCTGAATATCCAAGACGCCGATGCACTTGCCCTGAATCATCAACGGCACAGCGAGTTCAGATTGCACGCTGTCGATCGCGTTGATGTATCTGGGGTCTTTGGTGACGTCGCTGACGCGAACGGAGTGGCCGGTGGTGGCTGCGGTGCCTGTAATTCCGTGGCTGAGCGGGATGCGCAGATTCGCCGCGAGATCGGGCGGATAGCCGATGGCAAAGCGGTGCCTAAGGGCGGCGCCGCCCTCTTCCATCAGCAAGACACCAAAAATTTCGTAGTCGATGTGCCTTTTGATGAGCGCGGCTGTGCGCGCCAGAACTTCGTCAAGATCGAGGGAAGCGTTCACTTCCTCGCCGATTTCGGCAAGGGTCGCGAGTACCTCGGCAGACACTTCGCCGCCAGGCTGAGCGAGTTTGAGTTCTGTAGATGATTCAGTTGGATTCATTCGCAGCTCTATTATAACAGTCCATCGGTGAAACGACGGTGGAGCGGGATTGTGCGTGGCTCAGTGATTTCCGCCGGGCAGCGACAATATTCTAACGTCCGGCAGATTGCGATAGCGTTCCGCGTAGTCAAGCCCGTAGCCGACTACGAATTCATTAGGAATCGCAAAACCAACATAATCGGCGGTCACGTCAGTCAGGCGACGCTCCACTTTATCCAACAAGACCGCGACGCGCAGATTCTTCGGCTTGCGTTGCTGCAAAATGCGCAAGAGATAGCGGAGCGTGAGACCAGTATCCAAAATATCTTCCACTACGATGACAGTTTTGCCCTCGATGCTGGAGTCGAGGTCCTTGTTGAGTTTCACTTGGCTAGAGGAACGTGAATCCTTGCCATAGCTCGACACCGCGATGAAATCAAATGTCACTTCGCCGGTAATCTGGCGCGCTAAATCGGCCAGAAACAAGACGGCGCCTTTCAAAACTCCCACCAGCAAGAGTGGTTCGTTCGGGAAATCCTTGCGAATCAGCTTGGCCATCTCGCGAATTCTTTTTTGGATTTTCGCGTGGGTAAGCAGGACCTTCACCCGCTCTGTGCCGGACGGAATGGGCGCGTTGTTTCTGTTCGCGCGCTGCGTCTTGATGGCCATTTTCTCCTCGTGAATCCCGCGTGACTTTATCTCAGCATGGCATCGTCTTCAAGCGGGCATTTACGCGCTCTTATTTCGGCGTTCATGGAGCGGAAACAATTTTCGCATAGACTTTTTGGCACTCGGGTGCGAAGAAAAAGAGCTGATAGCAGGAATCAGTTTTTTGCGTGTTTTTTCACGGGATTTCCACAGCTCAGTACTGTAGAACGTCATATCGCTGTGATAAGAATGTCGGATCACACGCTCTTACCTCGGCCTTAAACAAAGTAGCCGACAGCTTTTGGTTTATCCGCCCCCACCCCGGGCGGCGATGCGGATGGCAGTAATCCGAGCATTACCGTTGTAAATCCTAGGAGGATTTTGCATGTTCACAAGGGGGCCCATGATTGGTCGGATAGCTTGTGTAATTTCAGTTCTTTATCTACTGCTGATCTCGCCCGGACTACGAGCCCAATCCACAACGGATGGCGCGATCGCTGGAACGGTGACGGACGCAAGCGGAGCCGCAGTGCCAAATGCGAGCGTCACGGTGACGAACAAAGGCACCAACCTTTCGCAGGGCGTTGCGACTGATGAATCGGGCTATTTCCGCGCAGCCAAGCTGCAACCGGGCTCGTACACCATGAAAGTGGAAGCTCCAGGTTTGGCTCCTTTCACGGCAGAAAATGTAATTGTGCAGATTGGAAGCGTCACCGAAGTCCCGGCAAAGCTGAACGTGGCTTCAGCCGGCGCCACCGTCGTCGTCAGCGCCGAGCTTCCACAAGTCAACACCACCTCGGCGGAGTTTGCGCCAACGCTAGATCAAACGGCCATCAACAATCTGCCTATCAA
>QHYO01000369.1 GCA_003224135.1 Acidobacteriota bacterium
GAGCAGGAACGGCGCTTGCTTGCCCAGATTGCACGCGGCGGAGATGAAGTTCCCAAACAGCTCGACTTGGATTATGTGCGCGCACTTTGCCACGGACTTCCTCCAACTGCTGGCGAAGGCATTGGCATCGATCGTTTGACGATGCTGCTGACCGATTCGCATTCGATTCGCGACGTCATTCTGTTCCCTCAACTGCGGCCGGAATCTCAGCAGCAAGCCGAACCGAAATCCGAAGGGCACGGCGCGTAGCCCGTGTTTTCCTGATGCGATTCGAATGGTTTGTCGCGGGGCGGTATTTGCGTTCGCCGAACCGTCCGGCAGTATTGCGCCTGGTCACAGCCTTCAGTGTTCTTGGAGTTACAGCCGGTGTCGCGACGCTGGTGATTGCGCTTGCGATGAATACGGGTTTCCGCGAAACGCTGCAAGATCGTTTGTTGGGAGTGACGGCGCACATTTCCTTGACGCGGCCGGGATCAGGTGGACTCCATGATTACGAAGCGCTGGCCACGAAACTTTCCAAAATTCCGGGCGTGCGGAGCGTGACGCCCGCCGTCTATCAGACAGTGTTGATGACCTTTGCAGGAGAGTCTCGCGGCGTCGTGGCGAAGGGAATTGATCCGGTACGCGAAGAACCTGCCAACGAAGCGCTACGCAAACTTTCTTCCGGCAAACTCGATTTTCAAGCGGACACTGACGGCATCGAGGCGCTTTTGGTTGGCAAGCAGCTCGCCGACGAGTGGAAACTTTCGCCGGGCGATTATGTGTCGTTGACGAGCCCGCAAGGACGGCTCACGCCTTTTGGGCTGCTCCCGCGTACGAGAAGATTTCGAGTGGCCGGAGTGTTCGATTCCGGATTCTACGATTATGACGCCAACTGGTGCTTCGTGAAGATGGATGCCGCGCAGGCACTGGCGGGAGCCTCGGACGTTGTGAACGTGCTTGAGTTTCGACTGCAAAATCCGCAAGCGGCGCAGGTCATTGCGCACGAAATCGAGCAGGACACTGGGCCGGGCTTTGCGGCTGCCACCTGGATGGAGCAGCAGGGAGCCCTATTCCGGGCGCTGCGACTTGAAAAACTGGTGACCGCCATTTTCATAGGGCTGATCACACTCGTAGCCGGTCTCAACATTCTGGTGGTGCTCTCGATGACGGTGACCGATCGGGCCAAGGACATCGCGGTCTTGCGTTCGATGGGTTCCACATCACGCCAACTGAGAAATATTTTCCTGTGGCAGGGATTTACGATCGGCGCGGCCGGCACGCTCGCGGGCCTGGTGCTGGGATATTTTTTCGCGTGGATTGCCGGAAAATACCAGCTCATCCCACTCGATCCCCAAGTGTATGCCGTAGCCTACGTTCCGTTCCATCCTAGTGCCATGGACGGAGTGTGGATTTCCCTAGTGGCGATGGGAATTTCGCTTCTTGCGACACTCGTCCCAGCCAGGGCTGCGGCCAGGCTTCTTCCTGTGGAGATCCTTCGTTTTGAATGACTTAGCAATTTTTTGATCGCCCTGCGTTT
>QHYO01000370.1 GCA_003224135.1 Acidobacteriota bacterium
GAAATGAGCGCAAGCACCTCCAATTCGATGCCGGGTTCGGGCGAGCAGACTTTGCTTGCGGACACAGACCAGAGAATTGTGCTCGAAGCTCGCGAACTCGGAAAGACCTACGGCACCGGCGAACGCAGCTTAATCGTTTTTCAACAAGTGAATCTTGCTCTAGAAGCGGGAGAGATGGTTGCGATCGTTGCGCCATCGGGCGCTGGCAAAAGCACCCTCCTGCATTTGCTGGCTACGCTAGACACGCCAACAAGCGGTGCTATATACTTCGAATCGAAACGCATTGAAACAAATGATGAAGCGGCGCTTTCGGATTTTCGCAACTGCGTCGTGGGGTTTTTGTGGCAAAGGCATCAGTTGCTGCCGGATTTTACGGCGGAAGAAAATGTAGCGATGCCGCTGCTGCTGCGGGGAGAGTCTATTTCTAGGGGTCTCGAAAAGGCGCGAATTTGGCTGGGAGAAGTTGGTCTGGCGCAGCGTGCCGGACACCTGGCAGGAGAGCTTTCCGGAGGGGAACAACAGCGCGTAGCGATTGCCCGGGCCCTCGTCACCAGGCCGCGCGTGCTGCTGGCGGATGAACCTACCGGAGACTTGGACGAGCGGAATGCTTGGGCCGTATTCGAGCTGCTGGAGCGGTTGCACCGGGCGCACGGACTGACGTCGCTGATCGCGACGCACAATCTGGCACTTGCGGAACGGTGCGATCGAATTCTGGGGCTGGAACACGGCGTTCTGCGGACTCGCAAACACTCGGCCGGAGCACAACCCGGAAAGTTGTTAGCGAGCAGGGACCCAGAGGGAGAAACGAGCTAACGTGTTCGAACGCTACACGGAAAAGGCGC
>QHYO01000371.1 GCA_003224135.1 Acidobacteriota bacterium
ATATTCACCACAAGAGCGCGGGCGGTGTCACGAGTTTCCAGTATCAAGTTGAATTGTTGCAGGAGACGGGCGCGAAGCTCCTCGCGGTCACGCACGGCTCGCTGAAGCTGCGTGTCGGATGCGGACGCCGCGGCGCGATTCCGGTCGGAATCCGCTTCAGCTACCAGTTGCAGTTGCCTTGCGTTGTTCCTGTCTCTTTCGGCGTTGGCCTGCGCATCAGTGGCCTGTTGAGCTGTGGCTTGCGCGTCGAGATTCTGTTGGTTCGCTTCATTGCGCTGCCGAACCGCGTCAGCGGTAGTGGCTTCGGCGTGGAGTCGGCGCCGCGATTCCTCGTCTGCGCGATTTTTCGAAGAGGCTTCGCGGTCCAATCCAGCGCGGCGAGCCGTTTCGGCGTCCTCTTCGTCGATGTTCCTCACGGCGATTTCTCGGGCGTTTTCCGCCGTCTGCACGAAACCGGCTTCCAGAAGCAAGCCCGACTTTGAAAAAGCAAACCGCATTGCGCATTATTTGGTGTGCCTGGATGAACGCTTTTGCAGTTCGCATGAGCAGTTTATAATACATTTAATATCTCATAAAATAACAGTAGTACTTGACTAGTACCATCTGTACTGTTCTGTACAGACATCGCTGATTAACCTCGATAGTCTAAACCCGAGTTAACTCGAGCTATACCTGGGGAGCAGTCGCGCATGGGAAGGCACTGAACCTGAAACTGGAAACCATTGTGCAGCGATGAGGCGCAGCATGACTCCGCCGGTCCTGTCCCTGAAAATACTTCTGATCGAAAACGATCCGGCTGCCGCCAATGAGATTCGCACAGCACTTACGGCGGCGGGCGACAGTTCGTTCGACGTGGAATGGGTTCAACTACTTTCTGACGGTCTTGAGCGTCTGAGTAAAAGAGGAATTGCCGCAGTCTTGCTCGAGTTATGCCTGCCCGATAGTGAAGGCATCGAGACGTTCGACAAGCTGTTCACCGTCGCGCCCGACGTCCCGATTCTGATCCTCGGTGGCAACGCGAACGAGGCGCTCGCGAAAGAAGCTGTAGGACGCGGCGCACAGGACTATCTCCTGCCGGGTCACCTCGATAGCTATTCGCTGCCGCGTGCACAGCGTAACGCGATCGAACGCAAGGTCGTCGAAGATGCGTTGTACGTGGAAAAAGAACGCGCCCTGGTCACCCTCAACTCGATTGGTGACGCTGTTCTCTGTACGGACATTTCCGGCAACATCACTTATCTCAATCTCGTTGCAGAAGCCATGACCGGCTGGCCCCGTAAAGAAGCCATCGGCAAACCGCTCGCCGAAGTCTTCCAGATTATTGATGGCGCCACGCGCCAGCCCGCTCAAGATCCCATGGAGATGGCCATGGCGCAAAATCGGACGGTCGGGCTGACTGTCGATTGTGTCCTCATTCGCCGCGATGCATTTGAATCTGCCATTGAAGATTCCGCCGCGCCGATCCACGATCGGGCAGGCCGCGTTATTGGAGCGGTGATTGTTTTCCACGATGTGAGCGCGGCACGGGCCATGTCGCAACAAATGACGCACTCCGCGCAGCACGATGTTGTTACGAATCTGCCCAATCGCATGCTGCTTAACGACCGCATCTCTCAGTCGATTTCCCTGGCTCGCCGCCAGCACAGACCTCTTGCCGTGCTCTTTCTGGATTTGGATCGTTTCAAGTACATCAACGATTCGTTGGGACACGCGGTCGGCGACCAACTTCTTCAGTCCATTGCAAAGCGATTGCTGGCCAGCGTTCGCAACTCCGACACTGTCAGCCGTCAGGGCGGAGATGAATTTGTAATCCTGCTTTCGGAGATCAGCCATCCGGAAGATGCGGCCACCAGCGCAAGAAAAATACTTCTTTCGCTCAACGTGCCCCACTCCATTGATGGGCATGATCTGCATATCGCTGGCAGCATGGGTATCAGCATCTACCCTGGAGACGGAGAGGATGCCGAAACTCTAATCAAGAATGCGGACACGGCGATGTATCACGCCAAGGAAAGCGGGCGCAATAATTTCCAGTTCTTCAAACCGGAAATGAATCGGCAAGCCGTGGAGCGGCAATCGCTCGAAGGCAGCTTGCGCCAGGCGGTCGAGCGAGGCGGGTTCTTATTGCATTATCAGCCGAAGATAAATCTCTTCACAGGCCAGATCACCGGAGCCGAAGCATTGATACGTTGGCAGCACCCGAATCGAGGGCTTGTCTCTCCGGCGCAGTTCGTGCCCATCGCCGAAGATTGTGGCCTCATTCTTCCCATCGGCCGATGGGTGTTGCGCGAAGCCTGTAAACAGGCGCGCGAATGGCAAGATGCGGGCCTGCCGTTCAAGCGAGTTTCCGTCAATGTGTCTGCCACCGAATTCCGCGCCAAGACTTTCCTCGAAGACGTTGGCACCACCCTCAGAGAAACCGGCTTGGAGGCACGCTATCTCGACCTCGAGCTTACCGAGGGCGTCCTTATGCAGAATGCCAAATCGACAGCCTCCGTGCTTCAAGAACTCAAGAGGATGGGAGTGCACCTTGCCGTGGATGACTTCGGAACCGGCTATTCGAGCCTGAGCTATCTTCGGCAGTTTCCCATTGACGTCTTAAAAATTGACCAGTCCTTTGTCCGCCAGATCTCTGACGATCCGAGTGACTCGGCTATCGTCCGGGCCATAATCGATATGAGTAAGAACCTCAAAAAGCGAGTGATTGCCGAGGGCATCGAAACACAGGAACAGCTCGCACTTCTTCGGTCGTGGCACTGCGCGGAAGGACAAGGCTACCTGTTTAGCCGTCCCGTACCCGCCGCCCAATTGGCTCAACTACTGCAGACGGGCGTATCAGAAACCGTTGCAAAATAAAGGTCAGCCATCCCCGCTCTTTGGGCAGATCCGAGTCATTGTTGAGCTCGGCCCCGTCTTTGCCAGTGGGTCAGAAGTTGAACTTTGCGCCGAGTTCCAGTTGGCGGCCGCCGGTGGCATTGGTAATCTGCCCAAAGCTAGAGCTGCCTAGCGTTACGCCTGCCACTGTGCCATTGCCGGTGCCGAAGAAGAACTGCGGTGTATTGGTCACGCCAAATGCTTCCAAACGCAGCTCCAGATTGAAGCGTTCCGTGAATCGGATGGACTTGGACAGCGAAGCATCCAAGTTGAAAAAGTTCGGCCCACTGAGGAAGTTGCGCCCGACATTACCGAAGGTGTTGGCTGCCGGAGCAGCGAAGCTCGACGTACTGAACCAGGGATCGCCGAGACCGATTCCGTGAAGGATGTGCACAGGAGCAACCAAATCCGGCGTTTGGGTATTGCCCGGCGCCAAGAGCGAAGACGAACTCGCAGTAAAGTAGAGGGGAAGACCGCTCATCAGGGTGAGAAAGCTGGACACACGCCATCCACCCAGAACTGCGGCCGCAACTCCGGAGGAAACAAGGCGCTTGCCCCTTCCGAACGGCAGGTCATAAAC
>QHYO01000372.1 GCA_003224135.1 Acidobacteriota bacterium
CTTGTGAGAGGTCTCGGCCTAGTTTGCAGAAGCGAAGGATTTTTCGTCGGCGAGGAGATTGTCGAGAGCTGCGCGGTCGAGGAATTTGCCGCCCAGGATGACTGCGCGGATTTTGCGCGTGTTGCCGATGTCCTCGAGCGGATTTGCGTCGAACAACACTAGATCGGCGAACTTTCCTTGTTCGATTGTCCCCGAACCTTTTGTGGCGTGAAGAAATTCGACGGGACTTCGTGTCGCGGATTGGAGTGCCTGGAGCGGCGTGAGGCCCGCTTTGACCAACAATTGGAGTTCGTCGTGAAGGCTTGAACCGGGGAAAACAAAGGGTGCGGGAGAATCGGTGCCGGCGAGAATTCTTACGCCGGCTTTTTGCATTTCAGCGACAAGATTCATGGATTTTTGCAAGAGTCGCGCGTTCAATTGAGAATCCTGAGGTGAAACGAGTTGCATTTGTACGGAACGAGTTTTTCTCCAGGTGTCCAACGTGCGCGCTGGGACGTATTCGGCGTGGTCGTCGGACGCATCGGTATTTTCGAGGGTTGGGAACGCGTCGTTCTTCAGAAGGATGAGCGTGGGCGTCTGCCAGACATCTTTTTCTCTGAATCTTGCGATCAGCGCGGCGGCATCTTCTGGCGAGTAGGAGTCGAGAAGTTCTTGCCGCCAGCGAACGATGCGTTCGCGAGATTGCGGGGGAGATTCCTGTTTCAGCGGAATGTAGACCTGCTCACGCATGAGCTTTGGTTCATCGCGCGAGCAACCGCGAAGAACGTTGGTGAGATGTTCGATGCTGTGCTGCCCGGCATTGGCGGCTTCGGCGGCAGTGATTCGGTCCGGAACGTGGCCAACGAAGGTAATGTGTTCTTGCTTGGCGGCATCCGCGATCGCAAAGTAGGCATCGCGACTGAGCAGCGATTGTACTTTAATAAAATCCACGCGGCGCAAGACGAGTTGGTGAACATCTTCGTTCGCCTGTACGCGATTGGTGACGACCAGGGAAGGTTCGAATGATGGCGGCGAACCATCAAGATAAGGGCCCGGCGTCACGATGCGCGGTCCAAGACGCTTAGCTTCCTCGATTTCGTGGCGGAGCGGAATAAGGGATTCGAGATAACCGCCCATGTCACGAACGCTGGTGATGCCATTGGCGAGCAAGAGAGGAAGCATGAATTTGCGGCTTCCGTCGGGTTCACCGGCGGCGGTGAGGTGGACGTGCATGTCGACGAGTCCGGGGATAAGAAATTTTCCGTGCGCGTCCAGGACTTGCGCGCCGCGCGGAATGGCGACGGCATTCGAAGTGCCGATCGCCGCGATGCGCTCTTTTTTCATGATGATTGTTTGATCGGCGCGTGGCGGCGCACCGGTCATATCAACAATCGTGACGTGGGTGATGGCGAGGATGTCAGCGGGGCGGAATGAGCAGGAAGCCAGGAAAGCGCTCGCGCCGAGAAACAAGAGTATTGTCGCCGCGAAGAGTGGTTGCGCGGCAAATTCCCAAATTGTCGACTGCGCAGGCCGCCATTCGCTCCGCAAAAAGTCAGCCTGCTCCGCTCGGGATGACATGTTTTGCTTCATTCGGGGTTGTTCGAAAATCTAACCTCAGATCCTTATTCGACCAGGCGATTGTATTTTTTCAGGACGGCTCGTAATTTGTCGTGTGGAAGCGCGATGACCTTGTGATTTTCAATTCCGGTCATAGTTTCTGCGGCGACCATTGAGTTCACGATGGCTTCTACAGTGGCTTGGACGGTCGCAGCGAAGATTGGATCGACGGCATCGTTGGGGAGCATCTTCAAGTCCACAACCTTCTTGCCGCGGTCAGCGTGCGGATTGGCAGTGGAAAACGCGATAAAGATATCACCGGAGCCGTTGCCGGAAATGCTCCCGTTTCGGCCAAGACCGAGCGAGACGCGGCGCGCGAGTCTTTTCAGTTGATGAGAAAGCAGTGGCGCGTCGGTAGCAACGACGACGATAATCGAGCCGCGATCAACTTCATCAAAGGGTGCCGCGGCATAGGCGGGGTCTTCAGAAATTTCTTTTCCCACGGGAACGCCCGCGATCCGCAAGTTTGGGCGGATTCCGTAGTTGCACTGAACGAGGACGCCTATCGTGTAGCCTCCGTCTTTCGCGTCGAGTTTGCGGGAAGAAGTGCCGATTCCGCCCTTAAACTCGTTGCAAATCATTCCCGTGCCGCCACCGACGACACCTTCCTCGACATACCCATCGTGAGCTGTGTCAATGGCGTGGAAGGCGTGCTCGGGCTTCACGTGAAAACCGTTAATGTCGTTGAGCCAACCGTCCCAGGTTTCAGCGACAACCGGCAGCGACCACCAATAACCTGTAGGATCGGGCTGGCCGTGGGCGACGCGCCACTGAATCACGGCGTCGCGAACGACGCCGACGCTGTGAGTGTTGGTGATCATGACGGGACCTTCGAGGAAGCCAGATTCTTCAACCCATGTGGTGCCGGTCATTTCACCATTTCCGTTTTGGGAAAACCAACCTGCAAAGACTGCGTCGTTCATGGAATTTTTTCCCCGAGGAAGGACGGCTGTGACGCCGGTTCGAACCGGGCCCTTGCCGATTTGCAGCTTTCCTTCTCCCGAAACCAGAGTAGTGTGGCCGACAAGGACGCCGCTGACATCGGTGATGGCGTTGAATTTGCCGGGAGTGCCGTCAAACGGAACGCCAAGCTCGCGCGCGCGCGGTTTCCTGGGTGCCTCCCGCTGAGCGAATGAGACGAACGGAACGAGGAGAAGAAATACCGCTAAGAACGAAAGACGGAAACGATTGCGCATTCCGATTTTTCTCCGAATACGGATTAGAAACAAGAACGGTATGAAATCGAACCAGTGTAGCGTAACTCAGAAGAGGAACTTCTGAGCGAGAGCCAATTCGAGAGCTTGCGCAATCTAAGAACGCCCCTTTTGAGAGACTCAAATCCGGCGCTGCGTTTCGGAGCTGCGTGCGTCTTATCGGAACGAATAGCTGGCGTGAATGTACTGCAAGTGCGATTGGAAAAATGCTTGTGATACGCTGACGCGGACTCTGTTGGAGGTGCGTTCATGCGGGCTTGTGTCAGGCTGGATGGTCGGCCGGAGTGTTACTTCTCATCTGCGGAGCAGCTGCTCAGCCGATAGTTGTGGGGAAGCCGGAACTGGTTCGCACGATCGGGCGATGGAGCCTGGTCGCACTGATGGCGAACTCAATTCTGGGCGCTGGAATTTTTGGATTGCCGTCGCTGATTGCGGCGCGGCTGGATGGTTACAGCCCCTTGAGCTGTCTGATCGCGGGATGCGGGGCGCTGATTATCGCCTCGTGCATCGCCGAGATCTCCTCGCGATTTGAAAAAACAGGCGGTCTATATCTCTACGGACGGGAGGCGTTCGGAAGATTTGCCGGGCTGGTGATTGCGTGGCTGATGCTGCTGACGCGAATCGCCGCGCCGGCTGCAGCGGCAGACTTGTTTGCCAATTATCTGGGACAGTTCATTCCTCTCCTGCGCGGAAAATTATCCGAGGTGATTGTGGTTGGCGTGCTGATCGGACATCTGGCGATTTTGAATTACGTAGGCGTGAAGACCGGGAAGACGGTCAGCAATATTTTTTCCGCGATGAAAGTTGGGATGCTGGTGCTGTTCATCGCCGGTGGATTGATTGCGCTGGCGTTGCGTCCGGAATTGCGGGTACCGCTGCACTTTACGCCGACGACTGCGGAAGGCTGGTTCGCAGCTCTGCTGCTGCTGGTGTTTGGGTACGGCGGATTCGAAGGCGCGCTGATTGTGGGCGGCGAGTCAAGAAGTCCAAAACGGGACATGCCGTTCGCGCTTCTAGCGGCGCTGGCGCTGCAGTGTTTTCTTTACACGGGCGTCGTGTATGTGGTGGTGAGCACCCTTCCGGGCGCGGGTAGCTCGGTGCGCCCGCTGGCCGATGCCGCGCGGAATTTCCTGGGCGGGTGGGGAGCAACAGCGATCGGCATCGGCGCGCTTATCTCCACGTACGGATATTTGAGCGCAAATCTGCTGCATTCCGCGCGGATACCGTTTTCGCTGGCCGAGCAGGGGGATTTTCCGGGCGCCTTCGCGCGGATTCATGAGAGATTCAGGACGCCGCATGTTTCGATTGCAAGTTATTCGCTGGTGCTGTTTGCATTCGCGGCCCTGGGAGATTTCCGGTGGAACGCCGTCCTCTCCGCGGCGACCAGGCTGGTGGTGTACGGAATGATGGCTGTGGCGTTGCCTGTGATGCGGAAGCAGAACGGCCCAGCGCCATTTAGATTGCCTGCGGGAATCGCGTTCAGCGCCATGAGCATGGCAATTGTGCTGGCGCTATTGGGCCACATCGGCCAAGGCGAAGCAGCCGTGCTTGGATTGACGGCCATAGGGGCGTTGGCGAATTGGGCAGTGTTAAAACAGCCGCGGGACGTAATCGGCGGGAAAGAGAGTTCGTGAAATATTGGAAATGAGCGGGAATGGGCATACTATTTGACGATCAAAGAATAGCGATCCCAAGAAATTTTCGTGTCGACGAGGAGAGAGCATGAGAACGAGTGTGCATAAGCGAGCCATGGCTTGCATCGCGTGCGCGGGTGTGGCGGCGTTGGCGATTCTGACGGCGGCGGGAGCACAGGAGACCGCGAAACATCCCATCACGTTTGACGATCTGATCGCCATGCACCGCATTGCCGAAGCCGAGCTTTCGCCAGATGGAAAGTGGGTGGCGTATACGGCCGCGACTCCAGACATGGAGGCGAACCGGAATGCGACGAATTTGTGGATGGCGCCGGTGGCGGGCGGCGATGCAATTGAATTGACGCGGACGGGAAAGGATTCATCGCCTAAATGGTCGCCGGACGGAAAGAAGATTGCGTTTTTGTCGGCGCGCAGCGGGGATTCGCAGGTGTATGTGCTGTCGATGGACGGTGGCGAAGCGCATCCGGTGACGAAGATTTCAACTGGCGTGGATATCGTGAAATGGTCGCCGGACGGGAAGACGCTGGCGTTCACCTCATCGGTGTATCCGGATTGTGTGAGCCGCTCGTCGGGCTCGCCGAACAACGACGACGAGTGCAACAAGAAACGAAATGATGAGAAAGAAAAGAACAAGGTCAAAGCGCACGTTGCGGAAAATTTGCTCTACCGGCACTGGACGCACTGGAATGAGGGACCCCGCGCGCATTTGTTTGTGATCGCACCAGACGGCAGCGGCGAAGCAAAGGATTTGACGGCCGGAGCGAACTACGATGTGCCGCCCGATCAGCGCGGCGAAGAGAGCGATATCAATTTTTCTCCAGATTCAAAGGAGATCTGCTTCACCGCAGTGACGGACAAGGTTGAGGCGACAAGCACGAATGGAGACTTGTTTACCGTGCCGGTAAGCGGTGGAGAGCCGAAGCGTATTACAACGCAGCCCGGATTTGACGGTAATCCGGTGTATTCCCCTGATGGGAAGTACATTGCATATCACGCGCAATTGACTGCTGGTTACGAAGCTGACCGGTGGCGCGTGATGCTCTACGATCGCGCAAGTAGAAAAAGCGAAAACCTGAGTGAAGGATTTGACCGAAGCGCAACGAATCTGGCGTGGTCACCGGACAGCAAAACGATTTATTTTTTGGCGGAGAACGAGACGCAGCAGCCGGTATATGCGATGGCGGCGAGGCCGGGAGCTACACCCAAGAAGCTAGTGGACGGGTTCAACAGCGCAATCGAGCTGAGCGAAGACGGCAAGACGCTCCTGTTAGCCCGCACAAGCCTGACAATGCCAGCGGAATTATTTGTGGCAGCAAGCGACGGGACGGGCCTACAGCAGGTCACCCACATGAATGATGCGTTGCTGGCGAAGCTGGAGCTGAAGGTGCCGGAAACATTCTGGTTTGAAGCAGCCGAGGGAGCAAAGGTGCAGGCGATGTTGATCCGTCCGCCACAATTCGAAGCGAACAAGAAATATCCGCTGCTGGTACTGCTGCATGGAGGGCCGCAGACGATGTGGTCAAACGCGTAGGGCTATCGCTGGAACGCGCAACTGTTTTCCGGGGCGGGCTACGTAACGCTGATGATCAACCGGCGGGGTTCGACGGGCTACGGGCAGAAGTTCACGGACGAGATCACGAACGATTGGGGCGGAAAGGCGTATGGCGATGTGATGAAGGGTGTGGACGCTGGTGGATCGTATGGCGGCTACCTGGTGGACTGGATTGCGACGCACACCGACCGTTTCAAGGCCCTGGTGAGCCACGCCAGCGTGTACGACAAAGTTTCGATGTACGCGACCGAGGAGCTGTGGTTTGAAGAGCATGACTTGCAGGGCACGCCGTGGTCGAATCCGGAGAGCTATCGAAAGTGGGCACCAGTGACGTACGCAGGCGCGTTGGGAAAGTACAAGACGCCAACGCTGGTGATTGCGGGCGAAAAAGATTTTCGCGTGCCATACACGCAGTCTCTGGAATTTTTCAGCGCGTTGCAACGCCAGGGGGTGCCGTCGAAATTAGTGGTTTTTCCAGACGAAGGACATTGGGTATTGAAGCCGCAGAACAGCCAATTTTGGTACAAGACATTTTTGGATTGGCTGGCGACGTACTTGAAATAGAACAATTTCGTCGCTGCGAGCGGGTCGCCCGTGCATGCGCGAATCATCTTGCTATAAACAAATAATCTTGCATTTCGATATCTAAACGCGTAGATTCCGCCGGAAGTCCCAACCCTGCTCGCAAAAGATTACCGAGGAGGCGTGAGCTATGTCCAAAGAGGGAAACGACAAAATTCAGCGGCGCGATTTCATTAATGGAATGTTAATTGCGGCGGGAACGACGGCGGTTGGGAGTTCCTTCCCGATGAGAATGTTCGCGGCTGGCACAACCTTCCCATGCGACGGTCCAATCGGCAGCGACGCACGCGTGCTGCGAGGCGGAAACTTGCCATCGGTTTTCAACATAGCGCATTGGCTCAGAGACGGCCGGCTCACGTTCAAGACCGACAGCGTGTTGATCTCTTCATCTCCTTGTGACAGCTTTCAGGGTAGTCAACCAATCCTGGTGGACAACGGAAATTACGAGCTGATTATCGTGGGAAGCGGTATGTCCGGCTGCTCTGCAGCCTATTACACGACGCGGCAACGGACCGGAACGAAGATTCTGATTTTGGATGGACAACCTACGCCAGGTGGGAACGCGAATCGGGACGACGCGGCGCCAATCCCGGATGTGGCCTCAACCGCGACGGCTTATGCGGTGCAGCCTTACGCACCTTTTCTGGAAGATATTTACAACACGACGGGAATCCTCTGGCAGAACTACGTTGTACCAGCCCCTTTCTACAGCTACTTCTTCGACAGTCAAACGCCTTACGTCAATCCGGGAACGAACAGCTGGAACATCGACACGTATGGAATTGGACTCAATTCAGTTCCCTATCCGATGAATATTGTGAACGATCTTAAAGCCGCAAGACAGGACTTGATGAACTGGTATCACAAGCCAGGAGCTCCGACCGATCCTGCAGACAACAGCGATCCGAAATACGATTACCTGTCGCCGATGACGTTCGACGCGTATTTGAGGCAGACGAAGGGATTCCATCCGGCTGTCTCTGATTTTTACACGCGATACGCCGTGGACGCTCTGGATGGAACAATGGCGCAAGCCTCGGCGTATACCTCAATCAGTTTTCTGGGCGCCGAATATTTCCCATCGTTCGCTTATCCGGGCGGAAATTCGGGGATGCTGCGACACATCATAAAATGGCTGATTCCGAATGCCATAAGCGGCAGCAGCGAGGCAGAAATACTGGGAAATCCATTCGACTTGGCGGCAATGGATAATCCCAACAATAATGTGCGGATACGGCAGGGCGCGCTCGTATTGCGGGGCGACACGACGAATTCGAACGCCAGCGTGATTTATTTCAAGGACGGCAAGTTCTATCGCGCCGCGGCCAAAGCGGTGATTTTCGCAGGACAGTCGCATACCGCGCGCACGGCGTGTGAACATCTGTTGAGCGCATCGCAGGCTAACGCGTTCGATCAGGTAACACTCAGTCCGGTATTGACCGCGAACGTGACGCTGCGAAGCGCAGCGCCAATCGTGGACTTGGGATACGACGGATATTATTGGGGAAGCCAGTACTGGGCGGATTTCGTGGTGGCCGATTGGGTCGGGCCAAATCGCAGTAACGCCAACCGTCAAACCGTGCTTACGTTCTACGGAGGGAATACGGCATCGGTGGAAGACCAACCCAATGAGCGGATCAAACTGCTGACTACACCGTTTTCGAGCTACGAAGATTCCTTGCGAGCTGACTTGAATCGTGTGCTGGCCGGGCGAAACTTCGATTTTGATCGCGACGTTACCGCAGTCTACCTCTACCGCTGGGGACACAGCATGGTCTATCCGAAACCCGGGTGGCCGTTCAGCGCTCCGATCAACAAGAACGGGCAGGTGATTCGCGTACCTTCCGCGCGATTCTATGCGCGACAGCAGATCGGGAGGATATCTTTCGGCGCCCAGGACGTGGAGTCGAGCCCTGCGAATGAAAGCGCTATTGGCGCAGGTGTTCGAACGAGCGGCGAAATTTTACCGCTGCTTTAACTTACCTGTGTACTATTCGCAAGTTGTGTTGACCGCTTCGCGAAAAGGATACTGATGCTCGCCGAAAAGAGCCGTGCATCCACACATAATAAAAAAGGAAGCGGGCCTAAAGTCTTGCGAGCGCGGCACGCGCGAAGCGGAACAAATAGTAGAGCAGAAAGGCGCAAAGGATCAGAAGCGCTACAACGATGACGATGGTTGCGATGGGATGGACCGTCGTGAACCATGTTAACCACACGGCGAGCATGTCTTCGCCAAAACTCAAGGCCCAATTGCTGAAAGGTTCGGGGACGGTGTTGACAGCGGCACGCGTCGAGGCTTTCGCGCTGTGAGAAGTGAGAGCGACACCGCCGGCGAGCAAGGCGGCAGCCCAGCGCCATTCCTGCGGCGCGGCTACGGAAGCGCCGTACGCAATCACGGCAGCCGCGGGCGGACGTATGAAAGTGTGAATCGCGTCCCAAACGGTGTCGAGATAAGGAACTTTGTCGGCGAGAAATTCGATGATGTAGAGCGCGACAGCAATGCCAAGCACGATCGGGTGCCCCACGATTTCAAGCGTCGGCGGAAGGTGAATCAAGCCGAATCGTTGCAGGACGCCCAGCGTTGCTACGGTTGCGTAAAGGTTGAGGCCAGAGGAAAAACCGGCTCCCAGAGCGAGCCCTAGTGTTTGGAGAGGGTTCACAAGTTGTGATGATATCAGGGGCAAGCGAGGCGACCGGGAAAAATCTCGCGCTCGCGGCAAAGCTTCGGCCAGGGAAAACCTCACCTAGGTCGGCGAGCGGCGCGAACAATGGACACGAGTTCGCGCGCGGCTTCGATGACTTCTCTTTTGCGGCCTGCTTGCAGCGCGGAAGAGTTGATCAATTCGCTTCCGACTCCAATTGCGAAAGCTCCGGCCGCGAAGTATTCGGCGGCATTCCCTGCATTCACACCGCCTGTCGGGATCAGAGCGGCGCGCGGAAACGGCCCGCGCAGTGCCTTGATGTGTTTGGCGCCTCCGACACTTCCGCAAGGAAAAATCTTGACAGCAGGAGCGCCCTCATCGAACGCGACCATCAACTCGGAGGGAGTGAGCGCGCCCGGAATGGCTAGTTTTTCTTTGGCCTGCGCGGTCCGTAGAACGGAGACACAAAGTCCCGGGCTAACGAGAAATTCGGCGCCGGCGTCCATGCATTCGGCGGCTTCCGCGGAATTTGTGACCGTGCCAGCACCGACCAGAACGCGGCCGCTGAATTCAGCGGCGACTTTGCTTATGACTTCGAGCGCATTCGGAACGGTCATCGTGATTTCGACTATGGGAATGCCGCCTTCTTCCATCGCTTCGGCGGCAAGGAGAGCTTCTTGCGCGCTCTGAGCACGAATGACGGGAATAACTCCCACTCGACGGATCGTACTTAGTGTCTGTTCAACGCTCATTTCGTTTTTCCGTTCATGGATAAGAGGCAACTGCCAGCCTCTCAGCGCGAAATTCTTGCTGACTGTCCTTTCATCACCGCCAGGACTTCCTGCAAACTGGCCATGGATGTGTCGCCAGGAGTGGTCATTGCGAGTGCCCCGTGAGCCACGCCGCATTCGACGGCCCACGCGAGGTCGTGGCCAGTGAGAAAGCCGTAGATCAAACCGGAGGCGAACGAGTCTCCTCCACCAACTCTGTCAAAGATCTCCAGGTCCTTTCTTGTTGCGGCCTCGTAGAAAGAGTCGTCGGCAAGCGCGATGGCTCCCCAGTCATTTCGCGTCGCCGTATGGGCGGTCCTCAAAGTGACCGCAACCACCGACAGATTGGGAAATTCAGAGCGCACGGTTTTCATCATCGTCTTGAAATTTGCATGATCGAGCCGAGAAATGTTTTCGTCCATTCCCGGAACCGAATAGCCCAATGCTGCGGTGAAGTCCTCTTCGTTTCCGATAAGCACATCGACGAACGGCATGAGAGCGCGATTCACTTCTTGAGCTTTTGCTTTGCCACCGACAGATTGCCAGAGTGAAGGGCGGTAGTTCAGATCGTAGGAGACAGTTGCACCCGACTTTTTGGCGAGCTGCATGGCCTCGAGGGCGACCGCGGGCGTCGTTTGAGAGAGCGCGCAGAAAATTCCCCCAGTGTGAAACCATCGAGCGCGCTGCCGAACAAAGATTTCCTCCCAATCAATGTCGGCTGTCTTCAATTGAGAAACTGCGGTGTTTCCACGGTCCGAACAGCCGCAAGCAGCTCGTACACCGAAGCCGCGTTCCGTGAAATTCAGGCCATTGCGGACTGCGCGGCCTACGCCGTCGTACTTCACCCATCGGACATGGTCTAGGTCGACGCCACCTTGCAACATGAGATCTTCGACAAGGCGTCCTACTGGGTTGTCAGCGAGCGACGTGACGATGGCGGTATTCATCCCGAACGTGCGACGTAACCCGCGCGCCACATTGTATTCGCCGCCGCCTTCCCATACGCGAAATTCCCGCGCCGTGCTGACGCGCACGTCGCCTGGGTCGAGGCGTAGCATTACTTCGCCCAAGCTGATCAGGTCCCAACGGCAGCCTTCTTTTGCGCGGACTTTCATTTCGACATCCTTTGCGGAAACATTTGTACCGCCGGACGGATTTGTAGTGATGTTCGGGGATCAACCCCCAGCCAAAAGATCGCGCCGAGAACGGAAACGGCCGCAGCTGCGTGAAATGACGCATTCCATCCAAACTTATCGGCGAGCCATGGCGTGAGAGAGACCGTGAGCATACCGCCGAACTGGTTTCCCATGTTCATCAAGCCGGATACCGAGCCGGAGGATTTGCCGCCAAGATCGGCGGAAACAGCCCAGAACGAACTTTGTGTCAGATAGAGCGAGCCAGCCCCTCCCGCGAGAACCACGCTCGCAAGGCGTGCGTCTTCTGCGGCAGATCCCGCAGTAATGAAAACGGCGGTCAACAAGAAACCTAGCACGGAAATGCCGCAGCGCCCGAGGCGAGAGTTTGTGCGTTTGGTGATCCAATCGCCAATCGCTCCTCCCAAGGGACTGCAAACAGCCATAGCCAAGAACGGGAGCGTTGCGTAGAGCGCGCTCGATTTGAGATTCAGTCCGCGCACTTTTGCGAGATAGAGATAAAACCAACTGAAGAAGACCCACGCAACGTAGCCAAAGCAAAAGTAGGCCAATGTGATAGTCCAGATGGTGCGGCTTGAAAGAATTGCCACCCATGACAGAAGCGAAGCGGCCGAGTTCCCTTCCCTCTGATGTTCAGGAAGTCCTCGCTTGATGGATTCGAGTTCACTCGGCGAAACCCAGTGATGCGACTGGGGCGTATCACGAGATGTGACGTACCATACGACTCCCGCGGCAAGTCCAATGAATGCACAGAGCACAAAGGATGACCGCCAGCCGTAGTGCGACATCAAAAACGAAATGAGCGGAGGAGTGACCCCGGCCCCGATTCCCACGCCGGCGAAGATGATTCCGTTTGCGATGCCTCGTTCATTGCTGGGAATCCATCGGGAAACAAACTGGTTCGATGTCGGGTAAATGACCGCTTCACCCGCGCCAAGGAGGAAGCGGATCACGATCAGGAGCGCCAATGCCGATCCCATGCGAGTCGAAATTCCTGCTGTCAAAGCGCTAAACAGCCCCCACCACAACACTCCGACAAAGAGCATGCGCCTTGCGCCAAAACGGTCGGCCAGCCAGCCGGCTGGGGTCTGGAACAGCGCATACCCCAACAGAAATGAACTGAAGACCAGACCCAGCTGAACGTTAGTGATGTGAAATTCTTCGGCAATCAGCCCGCCTGCGATGGAAATGTTGACGCGATCGAGGTAGGCGACAGCACTGAGCACAAACAGCCAGAAAATCAGAAACCAACGAACGTGGCTTGAAGCGCGCGGGCTCACCGTGACGCTCTCAACTTGCGACACGCTGAGAGCAAGGCGAGGTTGCGCGGATTAACAAACGCGGAATTGCGCGACAATTTCAAGCGCTGTGTGCCTTAAATAGTTGCGCGAGCTGGGCCGCGATCATTTTCTCTTCGCCGGGCTGGAGCATGAACGAATTCATGGAGAGCGCGGTTTCGGACGAATCGAGCACGATGCAGGGTTTCCCGTTGCGCAGGGCGTTGACGGCATCCTTAACCGTCAGCACGACCTTCTGGTCCCAGGAAATCTTCATGTGCGGCACGTGGTTGGCCACGTCCGGTGTGAAAAATGAGGTGCTGACGCCGGGCACGCGAGTGATCTCGGCGGAGATTGCGTCGAGACGTCTTTGCCATTCCTTGCTCAGGGCTGCGTGGTCCTCGCTCAGGTAAGATTCAAGCGCCTTCACCATTCCTACAATTTCTTCCTTGCCGACTTTTTGACTGCGTCCCAGAGTGTCCTCGTGAGGACTATTGTTCAAGAGAGCGTTTGCGACGAGGTCCCTTTTTCCAAGTAAAATGCCCGCGCACTGTGGTCCACGAATGGCCTTGCCGCCGCTGAAGGCAATTAAGTCGTAGCCCATATTCGCGTAGTCCGAGAGATGCGAAACGGGAGGCGTATCGGCAGCGGCATCGATGAAAGCTGGGATTTTGTATTCGTGCGCAAGCTTCACCCACTCCTCGACTTTAATTTCCCCAGCGGCGTCGGCGAAATTGGTGAAGTGCATCATCGCGGTTTGCGGGTTGACTGCTTTCTTCAAATCGTCACGCGTCTCTACAACCACGAGCTTCACGCCGGTTGCACGCAACTGGTGATCGAAGGGATTGCGATGAGATTTCTGGATGATGACTTCCGACTTCATGCCGGTGAGATCGGGAAGTTGCTCGATAAACTTGGGATTGTCGCCGGTAAGAATTCCCGCGAGGCCGGACTGCATTGCCGCCGCCGCTCCAGAGGTGACAATCGCTGAGTACCCTTCCGGCAGCTTCAGCAGCTGCGTGATGCGCTTTCCGGCCGCGACTTCTAATTCGGCAACGCTGACAAAATGTTGCGAAGCCAGGGCCATCACGGCTTCCACTTCCGGGCGTACCAGCGAGCCACCTAATACAGTCATCGTTCCCTGACCATTGATGACGGTTGTGACGCCCAATTCTTCGTAGACATTGCCTGTGGCGCCGAAACCCGTTAAGTTCCCGGGCACGCCTGCCACCGGCTGGCTGACCGTCCAACCGAACGTCTTTTTGGCGCTCACTAACATTCCGGCCAGCGTGCCTGCACTTCCGAGAAACGCTCGGCGATTCCAAATTTGACGGAGGCTCATTGGTTTACCTCTTTCCCTTAGCGTTCGTCACGGCGGCCGTGCAATTGATTTCGACGAGGGAATTCCCCGGAAGAGCGGCGACTGCGACGGTAGTACGCGCCGGTCCGCCGTTTGGAAAATATGTCTTGAAGACTTTGTTCATCCCGTCGTAGTTGTCGATCGTCGTCAGGTAGACCGTGAGCTGCAGAATGCTGTCCATGCCGCCGCCGCCTGTTTCGACCAGCGTCTTAACGTTGTCCATTACCTTTTTTGTGTGCGTCTCAATGTCCATCGGGAATTTTCCCTCAGGATCATACGAGTGCGCACCCTGACCGGCGATATAAATCACACCGTTGTGGATGATCAAAGGAGTGATGAAACCCGTGCCGGCGGGCTTTCCTTCATAGTCCAGTTTTTGTACGCCTGTAGCTGCTTGTGGCTCGGAGTTTAGGGGAAGTGCAGTTCCACTCAGGCCCAGACCCGGAATCAGTGCTGCAAGTCGCCCCGCGAAGCCACGCCTAGTCGATAAAGTCGAAAACATGTTATTCCTCCTTCGAGATTGGTTTTTGAAAAGCAGCTGCTAGGGAAGCGCAAAACTGAAAATGTCACTTCCAGCAGCAATGGCCACATACTGTTTCTTGTCAACTGCATAGCTCATGGGCGACGCGCTGATCGTCTGGCCAGTATTGAAATGCCAGAGAGGCCTGCCCGATGCGGCGTCGACTGCTTCGAATGATTGCGCATCGTCTCCGAAAAAAACCAGACCGCCCGATGTAGACATGCTTCCACCAGACGAATGACCCGCACCCGATTGGACATACCGCCATGCCGGCTTGTCCCCTTCCAGTGAAAACGCCAGCAAGATTTTTTGGCCGTGATCTCCTTCACTATGTCGAACGCCAGTCGAATAGTAGGTCTTGCCGGGTTCGAACTTCCGCGGCTTCAAAAGATAGAGGTCGCAGTTTTCAAGAGCGAGAAAATAGAACAGTCCAGTGGACGGGTTGAACGAAGGGGCATACCAATTCGTTGCACCCGCAAATCCTGGGCACACGCGCGTTCCCGCCGGGCTAGGTTTGATATCGGTTCGAATAGGCCGACCGCTGGAATCGATTCCGCTTGCCCAGTTCAATTTTTCTACAAAACGTGTCGCGGAAAGGAATTTGCCGTCGATGCGATCGAGAACATACAGGAAACCGTTGCGATTCGCCTCGACCACAAGTTTTCGAGGCTGACCGCGAAACACAGCGTCAATCAGAACGGGAGTTTCCGTGGCGTCGTAGTCGAAGAGGTCGTGCGGAGTGAACTGAAAAAACCATTTGAGCTTGCCGTTGTCAGGATCGAGGGCTAGCAGGCAATCGGTATAAAGGTCGTCACCGGGACGCGGTCCGCCGTCGAAGTCGGGCGCTGGATTGCTCGTTCCCCAAAAAAGTGTGTTTAGTTCCGGATCAAAAGTGCCGGGCATCCACGCGGTGCCTCCACCAAGCTTGTATGATTCGCCGGGCCAGCTGGAAGAACCGAATTCTCCAGGCCCGGGAATTGTCCAGAAGCGCCACACTTCGCTGCCGGTTTCCGCGTCGTAAGCGGCGACGAAACCGCGCACTCCGTCATCACCGCCCGATGTACCTACGACGATTTTGTCTTTGACGACCAATGGCGCGCTGGTCGCACCATAATTTTTGTTTCCGTCAGTGTAGGCAACGTCCCACAAAAGATGACCTGAGCGCGCGTCCAGGCAAAGTAAATGCGCGTTATCCGTTTCCAGGTACACGCGCGAATGCCACAGACCCACGCCGCGATTGTGATGTTGCGCAGCGTCGTCAATGAGACCCTCAGTAATGGGGCGGGAGTAGTGCCAGAGCGAACGGCCGGTTTGCGCGTCCAACGCATAAGCATCGTTCGCCGAAGTGACGAACATGATTCCGGCGGCGACAACCGGAGTAACCTCCAGACTGCTGGAGTTCGGTGCGTGAAAAACCCACTGTACGCGCAGGCTGGCGACATTTTTTGTGGTGATTTCCTGGAGTTCGCTGTATCGCTGCCCTGTGTAGTCGGCGTTGTAGGACAGCCAATTCGAGAGCGGCGGTTTTGCGAGCAGTTCGGCAGGCTTGACATCAATCGCAACTGCAGCGGAAGCGCGGCTTATGGTCTGGGCGGAAAGAGAGGACGCGCATGCCGTGAACAGCG
>QHYO01000042.1 GCA_003224135.1 Acidobacteriota bacterium
ACCAGTCAACTTTGCGTTAGCGAGTTTTCCCTCCGCCAGCAACGTCAGGCGGCTCTGGCGGGCGCTAAAATTGTTCTCTGTCACTCTGCTCAAAGAATTGCCGGGATACGGTATGCCGGTAAACGGCGTGTTGATGTCGCCGCTCGTCGCGCGGTTGCGGAACACCGTTTCCGCCGCCAGGAAGCCACCTGGCGTCAGCGAGATTCCCTTGAAGTGAATCGTGGAGGGCGATTCCGCCGCGATGATCTTCTTCTGGGTATCCTGCACTGCGCCCTTTAGCGAGTCCGAGCCCAGCTTCAGATCCGCGACATCCGAGCTCAGCGTCGTGGTCGTCGTTTTGACTTCCGCCGTGCTGCTGGCGGCTGCAGCTGCTTTGGCATCTGCCTCGCTCGCCTTGGTATCAGCAGCGGCAGCTGCGCTCTTCGCGTCGCCAATTTGCGCGTCGCGCTTTGTCAGTTCTTCCTGCAATTGCCGGATCTGTTGTTGCTGCGCTTCAAGCGTCTGCCGCAGCTCTTCCACTTGTTCAGCCAGGATCGCCGTCGCAGACTTCGCGGGTTTCGTGGATTTCTTCTTTGCCGTTTGCGCCGGTTGCGGATCTCCGTCTTTTGGAGTGTCCGCAAACGCCGTTCCCGACAACAGGAATAGCGACAATACCATTGCTGCTGTTTTTCTCATTTCCTCTCTCATTGACCGCGTCGCGGTCATCCTTCCTTTTGTTACTGCAATTTCAAAGTATGGATACACCGGTGAGTCTGCGTGCCTTCTCGCACGTAAACGTAGAGGCAGCGTCTTACTGGCACGTCAATCGATTATGAATATCCTGTAACACGAATTGTTACAGGGAAAGTCGCTGACGCGCTGGAGCTTACGGCCGATGTTGGCTAACGGCAACACGCAAGGGCAATCGTCCGCCGGAAATGGAGCGGCAGGGTGGGCTCGGCGGAATAAACCTTTGGCGTATCTGATCTCATCGTGCGTATTCTCCGAAGCTGTCTAAGCGTTCCAGGTCGAGTAGGCGGCTTACTTCGGCGAACCAATCGTATAAGCGAGCACAAGTAGGGTCAAGCGATACTGGTATTGCGCGTCCGTGTCCGCGATGTCGGCTTCTGTTTTCTGTAGTTCGGCCTGCCCCAGCTCCACAATCGAGCCGAGCCCGAGGTTGTAGCGCGACTGCGCGAGATTCAGCCCGAGGCTCGCCTGATCGCGAAGCTGCTGCGTGACGCTCAGCCGTTCGAATGCTTGCTGCGAATCCTGCCAGGCGATTCGGACGTCCCGCGCGATATTGTTTTGCGCATCCATCAGCTTCTGCTTCGCAACTTCCGTCTGCAGGTCCGCCGTCTTCGCCCGCGCGTTGTACAAGAATCCGTTGAACACCGGAATATTGATGTTCACTCCTACGGCTCCGTACCAGTTCGGCAGAGCGTCGTTGCGAACCGGCGCCACGCCCACTGTGCCCAGCGCGCTCACGGTTGGCCGCCAAAGATCGTGCTCGGCGTGCCCGAATTTTTCTGCTGACGTTACCTGATCCTCGAGCGCCAGAACTTCCGGCCGCTGCCGCAGCGCTTCCATGATCAACGGATTTACGTCCGCGCCAGGTTGTTCCGGTGCGCTGGTGCTTTCCACCAGATCAAATTGCTGCTGGTCCGGGTAACCCAGAATCGCGGAGAGGACTGCCAGCGCCGTAGCGTAATTATTCCTCGCTTCAAGCTGCAGCAGTTTTGCTCGAGAAAGATCTACGTTGGCGAAGCTCAGGTCCAGATCCGATTTCAGCTTAGCCTGCGTCAACGCGTTTATCTTGTTCACGATCAATTGCCGCGCGTCGATCGTTTGCTGCGCCACTTGCAGCAGCGCCTTTGTTTCCAGCGCGTTGTAGAACGCTTGGTCCACCGCCAGTACAATTTGCGCCGTGCTCGCTGCAGAATTTTCTTCCTCAGCTTTCGCGGAAGATTCCGCGCTGGACACTAGGTTCCTAGTACGTCCGAAGTCGGTGATCAGCTGGCTGACTGTGGCTCCGGTTGCCGCGCGCGGATAAATGATCGGATTGTTCAGCGCGCCAGCCGAAATGCGCGCTCTGTCACTTGCAGTGACGCCCGTTAGACTCAAATACGCCGCGGGTAATAGCGCCGCTCTCTGTTCCCGCACGTACTGCCCGGCTGCCAGCGCACGCAACTTTCCCACCGTGATTTGCGGGTTTTTCTTCAACGCCAACGCTTCCGCCTGCCGCCGCGTTAAAGAAGTCCCCGCCGCAGTTCCTGATAGCGGGGCACCTTGCGCCGGCGGAGCCGGAGTTTGTGTTGCAGGAGAACTTGTACTTTTTTGCGCTTGTGGCGACTGGCTTGCCACAGCAATCGCGGGCCACGCCATCAGTGTAAGCAATAGACTAGTTGGCAGCTTCACGCGTGTACCCCCGCGTTCGTTCTTTCTTCCTTGCGATGCACGATCAAGTACGCCGCGGGAACCAGGTACACCGTCACCACCACGGAAACCAGCAATCCACCGATAATCGCGCGCGCCAGCGGAGCATACTGTTCGCTACCTGCTTCGATTCCCAATGACATCGGAATCAGTCCCAGCAGCGTCGCCAGCGACGTCATCAACACTGGCCTGAGTCTTAATCGCGATGCCACCGACACCGCCTCCTTCAACGGCTTTCCTTCGCGGTGCAAATGCCGTGCGAATTCCACAATCAAAATGCTGTTGGACACGACGATGCCTACCATCATCACCACGCCCATCAGCGACATCACGTTCAGCGTGGTGTGCGTTGCCAGCAGGAACAGCAGCACTCCGGCCAGCCCCGGCGGCACCGCCAACAAAATGATGAATGGGTCCGTCCATGACGCGAATTGCGCGACCAGCACCAGGTATACCAGCACCACCGACAAAATCAGTCCGATACCGAAACTCTTGAATGAAGATTCCATTCCCTGCACTGAGCCGCGCAACGTCACTCGCGCACCTTCAGGCATTGTTGTGTTCTTCAGGATTTTTTCGATCTGCGGCGTGATCGTTCCCAGATTTTCTGTTTTCGGAGAAACATACAAATCAATCACGCGAAGGAGTTGGTAGTGGTCCACCTCGGTCGGGTAGGCGGCCGGTTTCACACTAACCACGCTGTCCAAAAACGTAGGCTGCGAAATTTTCGGCCCGCGCAGCGGAATTTGTTTCAGGTCCGTCAGCGTGCCCACCAGATTTTCCGGATATTGCACCGTCAGCAAATAAGGATTCCCGCTTTTCGGATCAATCCAGTAATTCGGCGCAATCATCGCATTGGAAGACAGCGCGGTGATCACATTGTCCACCACTTCTTTTTGCGACAACCCTAGTTCGCTGGCCTTTTCCCGATTCACTTCCAGTTGCAGCGCCGGATAGTCGATGTCTTGCGGGATCAAAATGTCGCTCACACCTTTTAATTGCCGGATCTGCGCAGCCATTTCTGACGCCACTGCGTAAGTTTGCTCCATGTTTCTTCCGACCACCTGCACGTCAATCGGAGCCGGTAATCCCAGATTGAGCACCGCGTCCACCAGGCCGCCGGACTGAAAATAGGTCGAGAGCTGTGGCAATTCCTTCGCCACTCGCGCGCGCACCCGGCGCATGTACTCGTAACTGCCCACCTGGTGCTCTTCTTTCAGGCCCACCAGCATGAAGGCTGTGTGGGGAGCCGAGTTTGATGTATAGATGGACGAGAAACCTGGCGTCACTCCGATGTTGGACACCACAATTTGCAGCTCGTCCTTCGGTATCGTGTCGCGCACGATCGCTTCGAGCTTTTTTACGTATTCTTCGGTCAGCTCGACGCGCGTGCCCGTCGGCGCCTTGAGGTTGATGACGAATTGTCCAGCGTCAGTTCGCGGAAAGAAGGCCACGCCCAGAAACGGATAGAGCGAAAAGGAGAGCAGGGAGACTCCCACCAGCCCGATCAACGTGGCTAAGGGTTTCAACAACACTCTAGTCAACGTCAGTTCGTAGTTGCGCACCATCTCTCCGAAATAGGTATCGAATTTCTTTGAGACTTTGCCGAGACGAGCCTCGATCGAGCCTTCACCGATTCCTTCTACAATGTAGGACGCGAACAGCGACAATATCACCGCCGACGCCAGCGCTACGAACAGGAACCGGCTGACCCCGTATAAGAACACCACCGGAAAGAATACAATCGAAGTCGCGATGGTCGCCGCAAGAACTGCCAGCGCAACTTCGTTTCCGCCCTTTTCCGCCGCCACTTCCGGCGACTCTCCCATTTCCAAATGGCGGAAAATATTCTCCAGAACGATCACCGAGTTATCAATCAATCGAGAAAATGCCAGCGCCAGGCCACTTAACACCATGGTGTTGACCGTGCCGCCCCACGACGCAATTGCCAGAAATGCCGCCAGCGCGGAAAGCGGAATCGAAAGAAACACTGCTGCTGTGGCCCGCATGCTTCCCAAAAACAGCAAAATCATCAACCCCGTGAGCACCAACCCGATACCACCCTCGCGCATCAGGTTGGCAATCGCTTTTCGCACGAAAATCGACTGATCAAATACCAGCCGTGCTTGCAGTTGCTTTGGAATGTCCACCAGGTGCTTTAGTGCTTGCTTGATTCCGTCCACCACCGCAATGGTGTTGGTGTCGCCGCCCTGCTTCAGGATCGGCAAGTACACCGATGGCTGCCCGTCGACACGTACCACGTTGGTTTGAATGGCGTGTCCGTCCACCGCTTTTCCGACGTCGGCAACCAGCACAGAAGATTGCCCCACCGTTTTCAGCGGCATCGTGTTGATCGTGTCCGCCGCCGGCACCTGGCTGTTCGAGTACAAGTTGTAATCGAACGGTCCGATCTTCACGTCGCCGGCGGGAAGCGTCAGGTTGCTCTCGTTGATCTGCCTCACTACATCCATCGGGCTCAGCTGATGCGCCTGCAACTTCAGCGGGTCCACATACACCATGATTTGCCGGTATTGCCCGCCGAACGGCTGTGGCACCGAAGCGCCCGGAACATTCGCGATCTGGTTTCTTACGTCGTACCTCCCCAAATCCTGCAGTTGCGCCTGATTCAAGCCTTCGCCCTTTAGCGTGATCAGGCACACTGGCAGACTCGATGCATCAAATTTCAAAACCACCGGAGGCAGCGTTCCGGGTGGCAAGCGCCGCAGATCCGCCATCGCCAGGTTCGAAATAGTGCTCAAATCAGAATCAGCGTTAGTCCCCGGCTGAAAATAAATCTTGATCAGGCTCACTCCAGGCAGCGACCTCGACTCAATGTGATCCACGCCGCTCGCCAGGGTAAAAAAGCGTTCGAACTGATTAGTGATATTCGTTTCCACTTGCTGCGGCGGCATTCCCGAGTAAAATGTCGCTACCACCACCACCGGAATATTGATCGGCGGAAACAAATCTACCGGCATGCGTACCAACGTCACCGTACCCACAATCGCCACAATCAAGTAACAAACGATAATGAAAAATGGATTGCGAATCGAAAATCCGGACATTAGCTCGCGCCTCCGCCGTTCGCACCCATCGGCGCAAATTCCTTGGGCTGCACTTTTTCGCCTGGGCGGTACTGGCTGCGGTTCCCGATCACCACGCGATCTCCTTCCTTCAGCCCGGCAACCACTTCCACGCGCGATTTTCCCTGGATTCCCAGTTTTACCTTTCTTTCTTCGATTGTGTTTTGCGGCGTAAGCGCCAGCACCGTCGCTTCATTTCCGTTCTGCGCTACCGCTTCCAGCGGCACGCTTAACGCATTGGGCTTTTCCGCCAGCACCAGTTGCGTTTCCGTGTACATCCCGGAAATCAACTTGCCGCTGCGATTGTCAAAATCGATTTCGGTCTCCATGGTGCGCGTCTGCATATCCAGCGAATCCGCAAACCTTGATACTTTGCCGGTGATGTCCTGGTCCAACGCCTGCACTCTCACCTTTACGGGATCGCTCAGATGAATTTGCGCCGCAATCGATTCTGGAATCGGCAACACCAATCTCAATTTAGAAATTTCCGCGATTCTGACGATTGGAATCGCCTGCGAGCTGGAAGAAGTCTGTGTCCGCATGCCGCACCGTCACCACGCCGTCAAACGGCGCCACGATTCGCGTGTAAGCGGACATCGCGCCGAACTGCTTTTCGTTCGCGTCCGCCATTTCCAGTTGTTGCTGCGCGCCGGAAAGCGCCGCCTGCGCGCTGGAAACCTGCGCTTCCGTCTCCAAGTCCTTCGCTTGCGCGTCGTCCACTTCCTGTTGCGCGACCAGCCCTTTTTGCTGTTCGCTTGCCTGCTTCAAGCGCAAATACATGGAATGCGCGGCCGCGTGTGCGGATTCAGCGCGTTGCACGTCGCTCTGCGCCCTACGAATCTCCTCTTTGGATCGGCGGACTTGCGCGTCGGCTCCCGTCAATTGCGCCGCCAACTCCGGCACCTCCAGGACCGCCAGCGTCTGGCCCTGCTTTACGTGGTCGCCCACATCGACGTAAATCTTCTTGATATATCCCGCCACCTTCGCGTGGACATCCACATCCTGAAACGGCTTGAACTCTCCTGCGATCGTCAGCGTGTTGTCGATTGGCCCGCGCTGCACTCGCGCCACCGCCGCAACCACCATTTCGCCTGCTGGATGCTCAGCGTCATCCGCTTCCGTGGCGGAGTGTGCCAGCCATCTCGACGCGCTCACGCCAATCACAACCACCGCGGCTAAAATCCAAATCAGTTTTTTTCGAAGCATTATTTCCGTCCGTTTCCTGTGCGAATGTCTGTGCCATTCTTCTTGCTGCAGTCGACACCTGCAGAATTTCTCTCGGGAGCCCTAAGGATTGGCCGCGCGGCATTGCGCCGGACCTGCACTTCGAATGATTTGTTACCTCGAATGGGGATTAAACAGTTGGCGGCGGCCGGAACCACAGACTCGAGGAGAAACCTGTCTGCGGCGTGGAATTGTTTGCGTCGAGATACCGAATGAAAACCTGTACAGCGTCTGCGTCCGGCAAGAGAGCTGCCAGGCCGCGATTCGGAGGCGTGAATTGCTCAAGCTCCGACGACGCAATCGTACCGCGGTAGCTGGCCGGGTGACAAACCGTCAGACTCCCAGACGCTCGGCTGGCTGCAGGAAATGGGTTATAGAGAAAAAGCCCGGCGAGCAAAAGACACGTAAGAATCTGCCACAAAGGGACAGCGCCGCGCCGCATTCTGTTGCCAGGGAAGCTCATTGCTCTTGGTTTGACACTTCCACACTAGTTTGACTATCCGTTGCGGTCAATAGGATGCATTCTGTCTTCGTTTTCGTCAAAATCCTTCCGGATTGAAGAAGAAATTCCACTCAAGCTTCTTGGCGCTGCCAGAACGACATAAATAGATCCGTCCTCCTCAAGACCATCCGACAAGCCTGCCTGCCGCAGGCAGGCTTGGCCTCAGGATCTCAGCTAATTGAGTTTTGCAAAATCTTGTACAGCAAATCTTCGTGGTAGGTTCGTACACTGAAGTTTAAACGTGCCGAGTATCCGGTCCTGCGGTCACGTCAGAATAAAGGCCATGTGAATCTTCGGTGACGTCTTGCGGGCCGCTTAGGGTCGCAGGCGAACCGCGGCCGTGACGGACGTCGAGCCCGCGAACCCAATAAATAATGTCTTCCGCTATATTCGTGGCGTGGTCCGCAATGCGTTCAAGATGACGCGTCGCCAAAATGAACTGCATGCTGGGCACAACCAGCGCGGTTTGCCGCGTCATCTGGTCCATCAGCTGCTCGAAAATTCTGTCCCGGTATTGGTCCACAAGGTCATCACTCTCAAGCACCTGCGACGCCATTGTGGCGTTGCGGAAGATCAGCGCGCCCAGGCTTTTCGTCACCATCGTGCGCACCGCGATCGTCATTGCCTCCAGCTCATCGGGTGCTTTCGATCCCGGCATCTCGCGCAACGTCGTTACGCGCTCCGCAAGGTTCACGGCCAGATCTCCGATTCGTTCGAGGTCATTCGTAATCTTCAGCGCGGCAACAATCAGCCGCATCTCATCGTCGCTGAATCCGCCGCGTCGCAGCAGGCGGATCGCGTGTTCATCGATCACAATCTCCATCTCATTGATGCGCGGTTCGAGCAGAAATACTTCGCCGGTTAGCGCCGACGCTTTTGGATCATCCACGCTCACAATGGCCTCAAGCGCCCGGTTCATCGCGCCTTCCACCGTGCGCGCCATCGAAATCAGGTAGTTCACCAGCGTGTCGTAGAGAACCGTTTCTGTAATTCCAGCGGCAGAGCCCATGGCAGTTCCTTTCGAGCAGAAATCTTTCTGTGCTCGTAGCAGAAATGTTTCATGGATTTCATTACAACCTGATGATGGGAAGGTGAATTGTTGAAGAGAATTTTTCGCTGGCAGGCCACTAAAAATGCCGGCCGCTTCGCGACCATGCAAGACTAGGAAGCTGGCCCGCGTCCGCTGCTTCCATTACGTTGCGCTGTACGTTCACTGTCGAAAATCGGCACGGAAAAATGGAACTGCGAGCCTTGGCCAACGTCGCTTTCCACCCAGATCCGGCCGCCGTGGCCTTCCACCAGGTGTTTTGCGATCGAGAGTCCCAGCCCAGTGCCTCCAACTTCGCGCGAACGCGCTACATCCACGCGATAGAACCGTTCAAAAATTCTTGGCTGGTCCGCCTGCGGAATCCCGATTCCCGTGTCGGATACGGTGAACGTCACTTGCGATCCTGTCACGCCCGCGCTGACCATGATTTGTCCTCCCGCCGGCGTATACTGAATTGCGTTGTCTAGCAGGTTCTGAAGTACTTCGGTCAGCCGCCGGCGGTCTCCTGCAATATCCGGAATTTTGTTCGCTTGATTTACGGAGAGGCGAAGATCCTTGTCGCGCGCGCGGGGCTGCGCAGTTTCGATGCAGCTCTCGATAAAGGGTCCCACCGGAATTCTCCGTGTTTCAAATTCCAACCGGTCCGCATCCATTTTTGACAGCATCAGCAAATCTTCCGTCAGCCGCGCGAGTCTTCGCGAATGCTCGACGATGATTTCCAGAAATCTTCCGCGGTTCTGCGGATCATCCATGGCCCCGGCGAGAAGAGTTTCCGCAAATCCCTGAATCGCCGTCAGCGGGGTGCGGAATTCGTGCGAAACGTTCGCGACGAAA
>QHYO01000373.1 GCA_003224135.1 Acidobacteriota bacterium
TTCGTCCCAATAGCGTTTGCTGGCTGTGACGTCCCCGGGCAGAGTGAAATTGGGGAGCGTCGAGAGCGCAATGTTGTGGGCACGGCCGATACCCGATTCGAGCATGCCCCCACACCATACCGGCATCGAGTCTTGCTGGCAGAGATCATGAATCCGCCTCGCGGATGTGTAGCCCCCAACGCGGCCGAGCTTGATATTGATGATGCGGCAAGCGCCGAGGCGTATCGCGGCAAGGGCCTGCTCTTCCGTGTGAACGCACTCGTCCAGGCAGATGGGCGTGATCAGCTTGTTCTGTAGTTCGATGTGAGCGAAGAGGTCGTCCCAGCCGAGTGGCTGCTCGATCATCATTAAATAGAAGTCGTCTAGCTGTTTCAGAAGCGGAGCATCGCTGAGGGTGTAGGCGGAGTTCGCATCCACCATTAATTTGATGGCGGGAAACTCCTTGCGAAGGCGACGAACGGGTTCGAGATCGTAACCTGGCTTAATTTTGATTTTGATGCGCTGGTAGCCAGCTTCAAGTTCTACTTTAACTGTCTGGACGAGTTCATCGAGTGAAGCTTTAATGCCGACGGAGACGCCGCTCGCAATTTCTTGTCTCGTGCCGCCGAGCAAGTGCCTAAGCGGAATTTTTTTTTGTCTGGCCTCAGCGTCCCATATGGCGGCTTCGACTGCAGCCTTGGCCATATTATGACCGCGAACACACGCCAGCAGATCCCGGACCTGAGATGCGGACTCGAAGCGCTTCCCTTTGAGCAAGCGCCAGAGGTGATCCCGGAGGATGTGCCAACCGGTATCCGTGGTTTCCGGGCTATAGGAAGGGCTCTCGCCGGCGACGCATTCCCCCCAGCCAGTGACGCCGTCAACGACCACTTCTGTAAGGAGCACGCGGCGGGTCGTCGTGGTTTCCATGCTGGTCTCGAACGGCGCAATCAACTTCATGCGGAGTTCGCGGAGCGTGAGTTGTTCGAGACGCATATCGCCTAGAACTCACTCCATGGCGCGAGAATGTACGCGCTACCCTGGGAAGTCTTGGAAACGCCAACGGCAGCGTGGCCTTTTCTGAATCCCTCGGAGAATTGGTCGCGAATCGCCGCCTGGATCGACTGGACACGCGGCAAATCACTGGCCTTCCAATCTTCCAAGCTGTATGGGATTTCAATGGAAGACGCGCGCGGAGCCTCGGCCAGTTCCCCATTCAGCGCAGCGAGAACTCTTGCTGAGTCCAGATACCACTCTGCAACAAGGCGGTCAGTCGCTAGACCGCGATGCAATGGACTGGTGGTGATGCCATACAGATTTGGCAGGTAGCGGCGGCAGATTGCGCCCAGCCGATTGAGATTGAAGTGGGCGTTGCGCATTTCGAGCGGATCGAAGGTCCATTCAATCAGGCGAATATCGCGACTGAGCGCTTCGTCACGCTGAAAAAGCTTCAGCATGCGGCCAACGCCGCGGTCGCGATAGTTGGCGTGGACTCCGGTCATATGGGAGTGAAGGTACGGCGCGCCGTTGCGCAGCGCCGCCACAGCCAACGTGTATCCCACGAGATTGCGACCGTCATAGGCACCGAGCACCTGGCCACCAGTGTGCGACGCAACGACGAACATGGTTGAGGGCTCAACTTCGAGGTCCTGTTCGCCCCAGATGTCACGCTGAAGAGCAACGCAGGCGTGAAAGTCTTCGAGCATTTCGCATTTACGAATCGTGATTGCGGTGCTCATGATCGCGTGGCAGCCTTTTTCGCGCGCGGACGTGAATGGTTATTTTCAGAGATTTTTGCCTGATCCCAAAGCGATTCCATCTCGTTGCGGGGAACGTCAGCCAGTGCCCGGCCGGAGGCATGGGCCAGGCGCTCCATCTCGCGAAACCGCGAAGAAAATTTGGCGTTGGTGCGTTTGAGCGCAATTTCTGGATCGACTTTGAGAAACCTCGCGAGATTGACGGCGGCAAATAGCACATCGCCGAGTTCTTCTTCGATTTGCCGTGAAGATTGCGCGTTGCGAAGTTCGCCGAGCTCTTCCTGAAGTTTTTCGACGACGCCCCCGACGTTGTCCCAATCGAAGCCGATGCGCGAGGCACGGCGGGTAAGTTGGAAACCCTGCATCACGGCGGGCAATGTATGCGGAATGCCATCAAGAACTGAGGCGGGAGCCTTTTCAGATTCGACAGAGGAACCACTGCCCTTCCCGCTTCCCGCGCGGCGTTCTTCTGCCTTGATCTGTTCCCAGTTTTTGAGGACTTCCGTGGCATCTTTGGCGCGTTTTTCCCCGAATACATGCGGATGACGGCGAACCATTTTCTGGTGGATTTCGCGGACGACGTCGGCAGCGGTGAAGCGTCCTTGCTCCGTGGCAATCTGCGCGTGAAATACAACTTGAAGCAGTAAATCGCCAAGTTCTTCGGCGAACTTTGCGTCATTTCCACTTTCGAGGGCCTCCAGGACTTCGTAGGCTTCTTCGATCAGGTAAGTACGAAGCGTCAAGTGGGTCTGCTCAACGTCCCAGGGGCAGCCGTTCGGAGCGCGGAGACAGGCCTGAAGCTTTATCAGCCGCTCAAACCACAGTCCGGCTGACTCCTTGCGCGCGGCGGGAATCTTCGCGGCGGCAGCACGTTGTTTCACTGGCTTGCGGACTTTCTTTTTTACGGGTGGCATTAGACTGTAGGAGATTTTCCTTGAGTAGAACCTCAGACTTTACGGTGAGTATACGGAATTTTCAAGTGAGCGGCCGGATCCCGGTGGAGAAAACGCGCCGCAAGCGACCCGTGCTAGACTTGCAGAAGACAATTAAACAGAGGGCTAAACCGTGGCAGAGAAGAAACAGGAAGAGTCATTTCGAGTGATTGACCGGCGTCCGTTCACGACCGACGGCGAGTTACGTCAGGAAGTCGTAGCAGAGCAGGAGCGCGAAGCGCAGCGGGAAGCGAAGAAAGAGGCCACTGCCCCTCAGGCACAGGCTCCCGTAAGCGAGGCCAAAACGCCGCCAGCGGAAACGCCAAAGCGTTCGCCGGCGTTCGAAAATTTGATCCGCATGATCGGAAGCAACGGAGCGATGGTGCTCGGCGCCTACACCGATCCGCGGACCGGTCAGCCGGTGATCGATCCGGACGCGGCACGCGAGTTAATCGACATGCTGGACGCGTTGCACGAAAAGACCAAGGGAAATCTCGCGCCCGAAGAAGAGAGCTTGCTGCTCGATCTTTTGGGAAAATTGAAAATGACGTACCTGGAAGTCAATCAGGCGTTGGCCGCGCAGGCCGCACAAGCGTCGAAAGCCAAGACGCGCTAACCCGCCGCCGTTGACGATGACGGTGCAGCCTCAACTTTCGAAACATGCCTGCTAATACATCGCAATTCAATCGGTCGCGCGACGTTTTGCATACCAACACCCTGCAATTGACAGTGCTTGGCTCCGGGACTTCGATGGGAGTTCCGACGATCGGCTGCCGCTGCCCTGTGTGCACTTCCGGGGACCCGCGTGACAACCGGATGCGCACGTCCGTTTTACTTTCGCGCAATGGACAGAATGTGTTGATCGACACAACACCGGATTTCCGCACCCAGGCGTTGCGCGCTGGAATTGAACAAATCGAAGCGGTGTTGCTGACACATGCCCACGCCGATCACGTAATGGGCTTTGACGATTTGCGCCCGCTGAGCGTTGGGCGAAAGCAGCCGATGCCGGTGTATGGGAACAAACAGGCGTTTGAGATCTTGCGTCGCGCGTTTTCGTATGCGTTTGACGGACGGCCGAAGCTGAGCACGGTGCCGAGCGTTGCCTTGCGGGAGATTGATGGGCCGTTCGAACTGCTGGGCGTGAAGATTACGCCGATACCGCTCGAGCACGGCGAGATGGAAGTCCTGGGATTCCGTTTTGGCCGAGGCGCATATTTAACGGACTTCAACGCCCTTCCGGAATCTTCGCTGGCCCTCCTGCAGGATTTAGATGAGTTAATTGTAGACGCGCTGCGCGATACGCCTCATCCGATGCATCAGACAGTGGCGCAGGCTCTGGCATTAGTGGAGAAGATCAAACCGAAGCGCGCCTGGTTCACACATATTGCTCACGATCTGGGACACGCTGCGACGAATGAGCGACTGCGCAAACAAGGTTATTCGAACGTTGAACTGGTGTATGACGGACTGCAGCTGGAAATTGCGACTGACGCGCCTGCTGCCACTAGAGAGCGCTCTGAATTTGTCGCTGCGCGGCTCGATGGACTGGCGGTGTTTACGTCAGCGGAGGCATGGCGCGAATACTATGCGCCCGGGGGCCGTGGCAGTGTGCTGGCGATTGGCAACTTTGACGGGATTCATCTGGGACATCAGGCCATTTTGAAGGAAGCTACGGACCGCGCAGCGAAAAGTGGAGCAGTGGCAACGGCGCTGACGTTCGAACCGGCTCCCTGGAAAGTATTGCGGCCGGAGACTGCGCCGAAGCGGCTTTCCACGAACGAACAGCGGCTGGAATGGTTTCGTGTCGTGGGAGTCGAGGCAGCGGTGGTGATGCCGTTTACGTTGGAGCTCTCAAAGCTGAGTCCGCTGGAGTTCGTGGAAACAATTCAGGTTGAACAACTGCGCGTTCGCGCGGTGCTGGTCGGAGAGAATTTTCGGTTTGGCCACAAGCAGGCTGGCGACACGCAGCTGCTACGCGAACTGGGAAAAACGCATGAATTTGAGGTGATCACGATTCCCCCGGTAGTAGCGCACGGCGAAGTGGTTTCGAGTACGGTGATCCGGCGCGAAATCGCGGACGGAGAGGTGACGCAAGCGGGACGGCTGCTGGGGCGCCCCTTTGTGCTGACAGGGACCATCGTCAAAGGCACAGGGACAGGCAGTAAGTTTACGTTTCCCACGCTGAATCTGCACGCGGAGCAGGAATTACTGCCGGCGACGAGCGTGTACATCACGCGAACACTGCTGGACGGTGAAACGCAGAGCCGGAGGTCGGTGACGAACATCGGAATAAGGCCGACGTTTAACGGCCATACGCTGACTGTTGAAACGCATTTGCTCGATTCTTCAGGACCGATTTCTCCGAAACGGATGGAGCTGCGTTTTTGGAAACGGTTGCGGTCGGAAAGAAAATTTTCAGGGCCAGAGGAATTGCGAGCGCAAATTGCCAAGGATATTGCGTCGGCGAACAGATTTTTTACGCTGCTGCGGAAGTTCAGGATATTGATGCTGTCGGACTAAACGGACCTGCATAGAGTAACCATCGCTCACCAGCCGTCAGGAGCCGCGTCAACCTCGGCCGTTACAAGAGAAGGATCTACAAGATCACGATGCGCCATTGGCCAGGCAGTCGGCGCAGTAGCCGCCCACTTCCGTGCGGGAAATGGTGACTTTCATGCCGAAGTCTTTTTCAATCTGCGATTTGAGTTGTTCGTAAAGGCGGCTCTCAAACTCGCGAACTTTCCCACACTTCAAACATGCCACGTGGATATGATCGCGCGGGCCATGAGTCTCGTAGTAGTGGCGGTCGCCGCGAAGATGCAGCAAATCCAGTTCATCGATCAACCGTTCTTTCTTGAGGAGTTCGATCGTCCGGTAAACAGTGACCAGGTGTACGCCGGGATCGATGCTCTTGGCGCGCGCAAAAATCTGGTCCACATCGAGATGCTGTTCGGCGTCGTCCATCACCTGAAGAATCACGCGCCGCTGACGGGTCAGACGGATGCCGCGCTCGCCAAGAGCTTTGGTGAGATGGCCGGTGGTTTCCGAAGTGTTGATGCGCTCGCCGGTCGAAGCGCGATGCGAGGGCGTGGCGGCGGACATGACATTCCTTTTGGCGACCACTCCTGCGTCGGGCCAGGTCAGGAGTGTATCGAGATCAAGCGAACGACGTCATTGTACATGACGTAGGCGAAGAGCAACAAAAGGAAGACGAAGCCAACCTGAACGAAGCGTTCTTTGACCGCCATGCTCAAATCGCGACGCAGCAAGCCCTCAATGCTGAGCAGCAGAATCTGCCCGCCATCAAGAATCGGAATCGGCAAAAGGTTGAGGATGCCGAGGTTCACGCTGATAAAAGCCATCAGCAGGATGACTTGCGACGGGCCGCGGCGAACTGCTTCGCCGGATACCTGCGCGATGCCAACAACGCTTTGCAGTTGCTTGACGCTCGCGCGTCCGCTCAAAAGTTTGCCGACTACGCCCACCGTCTGCGCGTTGATAAATGATGTCGTCCTGATTGACAACACCAATCTGCCAGGTGTTTTCCGTGCTGTCGCTCAATCCCTGCTGAGGAGTCACGCTGAGCGAAAGAATCTGGCCCTTTCGCGCAATCTTTAGCGCGACGGGCTGCCCCTTCGATTGCCTCACAGCATCAACGAATTGCCCCCAGTACGAAACAGGCATGCCATTTACCTCGACCACACGATCACCGGATTTGAGGCCGGCGCGTTTTGCCGGCGTGCCGGCCGCAACCTCGTCAATGATGGGAGGGAAAGGCGCGAAGCCAAACAGCTTGTTGAACGAGTTGCCGTCTTTCAAAGAAGTCCGGATTGTGCGCTCGCCGTCCCTGTCCGCTATGATCAGGGTTATCGGAGTGTCCGGGCCCTGCTTGTCGAGATACTCCAGCGCTGATTCCCAAGTGGGATTCTTCAAATCGTTCAGTTGCACGATACGATCACCGACATGCAAAGGACTGGATGGCGCTGGAGCCGTTGAAAAGTAGCTGACCTGAAGAGGTTGACGCAGGGACGCCGAGTGCGGCAGACCAACGGCCGCGTAAAAGACACCAAGTAAAATCAGCGGAAAAATAAAATTTACCGCTGGGCCGCCAAACGCGATTAACGCGCGCTGCCACCGCGGCTTGCTCATCAACTCATCGGAAGCTCCCGTTGGAGCGACATCGTTGGAATCGACATCGGAGAGATCCTGACCGGCCATGCGAACATAGCCACCGAGCGGCAGTGCGCTAACACGCCAGTCCGTAGCTCCGCGCTTCCAGCCAAACAGCCGCGGACCGAAACCGATGGAAAATACATCCACGCGCACGCCGCACAGACGCGCAACGATGAAATGTCCCCACTCGTGAACCAGGATGATGATCCCCAGAACGAGGGCGACGCCGATCAAAATATCCAATGCCATAATTCGAACAACCTTTCGTTGGGACCGCGAGGCGCCAACTCTCCTAGTTACTAGAAACCGCCATAGCCCTTGAAGCCAGGCGGCTTACTTCTTCTTTCGCTATTCGACGCGCTTCCCCGTCTGCTGCGAGCACGTCGTCCATCTTCTCGATCCGAATCCGTGGAGTTCGGGCCAGAACCGCTTCCACAATTTCCGGAATTCCGAGGAACGGAATCTGGTGTTCTAGAAACGCCGCAACCGCAATCTCGTCAGCGGCATTCAAGGTGCAGGGCCACGCTCCTCCCTTTTTCATGGCTTCGCGGGCCAATCGAAGGCAAGGGTAACGGCGCGTGGAAACTTTTTCAAAATCCAATCGCTTTAATTTGGCCCAGTCCAGGTCTACTTGATTAGATGCCACGCGCTCTGGATAGGTTAACGCATACTGGATGGGCATGCGCATGTCTGTTGCGCCAAGCTGTGCGAGAACAGAACCATCCACGAATTCGACCATAGAGTGAATCGTGGACTGTGGATGGATCACGACATCCACCTGAGACGGCTTCATGTCAAACAACCATCGCGCTTCGATAATTTCAAATCCCTTGTTCATCATCGTGGCGGAATCAACGGTGATGCGGTTGCCCATTTTCCAGTTGGGATGTGCAAGGGCCTGCTCTACCGTGACGTTTTCCAAGTTCTTGATCGGCGTCTTGCGAAAAGGTCCGCCGGAAGCGGTGAGTACCAGGCGGCGAACCTCGGAGTGCGCTCCACCACGAAGGCACTGATGAACGGCGTTGTGCTCGCTGTCCACGGGCAAAAGTTCCTTGCCGGCTTTGTGCGCAGCGGCCATGACAAGTTCCCCGGCCGCAACGAGGACTTCTTTGTTGGATAGCGCAACGGTTTTGCCGAGTTTTACGGCTTCGTAGGTAGCTGCAAGGCCCACGACACCGACGGCAGCGGAGACTACGATGTCCGCCCTGGCGTGAGTGCCCACCGCGAGCATGCCTTCCGCACCGTGATGGATTTCTGGGGGCTTGGCAACGCCCTTCTGGCGCAACCGCGCCGCGAGTGCATCCGCGTTCTGGGCCTCTCCCACCGAGACGATCTCAGGTTGGTATCGTTCGATTTGTCCGAGGAGTTCATCGAGATTGTTGCCTGCGGAAAGCGCCACCACGCCAAAGCGCGGAGCGAGCGCGTCCACCACAGAAAGGCACTGGCGGCCAATCGAGCCTGTCGAACCAAGGATGGCAAGCTGCTTCACGAAACGAAAAATCCTCTTTAGCTCAGGGTTGTGAAAAGCAAACCTTGAGACCCTGAATCCATTGTGAGAGACCTGAGGCGGGGACCCAGCGGACTTACGCGCGCGGCGAGTAGATCCACAACCAATAATACCAGACAACCGGGATGGCAAGGATGAGTGCGTCGATACGGTCAAGGATGCCACCGTGGCCGGGCAGCAACGCGCCGGAATCCTTCATGCCGGCGCTGCGCTTATAAGCGGATTCGAGAAGATCGCCCATTTGCCCCGCCACATTGCCCACCGCTGCCATGCCAGCCAGGCGTAGCAGGGTGCCATTCACCCAGTGTGCGGCGATCAATGCAACGACCAAGGAACCGATAAAGCTTGCGACCGCGCCTTCCCAAGTTTTCTTCGGGCTCAAGTGTGGCGCGAACCGATGGCGGCCCATGGCCCGGCCGACAAAATACGCGGCAGTATCGCCGACCCAGATGATGACAAGTGAAAAGAACAGTAGAAAAGGGCCATCGATAGCAATCCCGTGAAGCCGCACGGCGAACGAGAGAGGAAGAGCCACCAGCAGGAGCGCGCTCGAACTGATGCCTGCCGCAGGCAACGCCTCGACGAGCGGCCGGCGGGTAGCGAGTGTCAAAATCGCAATGCCGATCAAAAAAATAAAGAAAACATCGGCGACTGTGGGCGTTGGCAGTTTGAAGAGGCCAAAAATCTTGTGTAGCACCGGACCATTGCCGACGGAGTGCTGTTCGTCCATGGCAGTCAGATATTGCACGTAAACCAGCAAGATTCCGCAGACGGCGGTCCAGTAGCGGTACGCTCGATGGCCAATGGCATCGCCAAGCGCGAAGAACTCAAACATGGCGAGCAAAACGACGAGTGATAACGCAACAGACAGTAAGGCGGTGGGCGCTTTCCACACCAAAGCGACCACAAACGGTATCAGCACGGCCGCGGTGACCACGCGTTTCCAAGTCATCGAACGTTACGCCTCGTCAAAAGGAATAAAGCGAATTGACGAATCATGATAACGGGAGAAGCTATGGAGAAGAAAAGGAAATCGGGACAGAAGGACTATTTGCGGGCAAGCCGTGAACTGCTGGCTTCCGACTCTTCGCTTTCGCCGATGCCGCCATAGCGGCGATCGCGTTTCTGGAATTCGACGAACGCTTCAAGCAAACGAGCACGGTTGAAGTCTGGCCACAGCGTTTCCGTGACAAAAATTTCCGCATAAGCGATTTGCCAGAGCAGGAAGTTACTGACGCGCATTTCGCCGCTGGTGCGAATCAGAAGATCCGGATCGGGCAGCCCGGAAGTGTAAAGATGGCGCTCGACATCGGCTTCGGTGAATTTTTGCGAATTGCCGGAGGCTTCGCGTTCGGCCAGTAAAGCGTTCGCAGCGTCGACGATTTCCGCCCGGCCACCATAATTGAGCGCGATGCAAAGCACCATGCCCGTATTTTGCTCGGTCGCTTCCATGGCCTCGCGCGTGTCGCGTTGCACCGCCGCTGGAAGCTCGTCGGCGCGGCCCAGGAAACGCATACGAATATTATTTCGCTGGATCAGCGGCATCTCCTGCCGGAGATATTCGCGAAGAAGCTGCATCAGGAAATCAATTTCGGCCTTCGGGCGGCGCCAGTTCTCGACGGAGAAAGCGTAAAGCGTCAGGGCTGCAATCTTGAGCCGCGAGCAGGTTTCGATAGTGACCCGCGCCGTCTCGGTGCCCTTACGGTGGCCTGCAATGCGGGGCAAATGACGCCGCTGCGCCCAGCGGCCATTGCCGTCCATGATCACCGCAAGATGACGCGGCAAACTGCCAAGATTCAGCTTCTCCAGCAAAAAAGCTTCCTCGGCGGTTACGGCGCCGAGCGGATGAGAAGAGGCGACATGCAGCGTTTTTGAAGATGTAGGGTCAGTCACGGCGTGAGGTCGCTCTCTCCTTTACCGCACAAAGTTAACACGGCATTTGGGGACGCTGCAACGGGTTATCCGCTGCGTTTCCGAAATTGCAATGCTCTGAGTAACGCTCAAGAAACAGGGTGGGACATTAATTCGCGAATGGAAGAGTATGCGACCACCAGAGTGAGCACGATCATCGCGACGGTCGAAATCCAGGCGACCCAATTAAATCCCTTGGGGTTGGTTTGTTCGCCCATCAAGTCACGGCGATTGACCAGGATCAGAACGAAGATCATCACCACAGGTAAAAGAAATCCGTTCAGCACCTGGGACCAGAGAAGAATGGTGTTGGCGAAGCGGCCCAGGAAAAGGACGAAAATCACGCCCATGGCGATCAGCGCTGTGTATAACGCGTAGAAAATTTTCGCTTCGCTGCTTCACAGATCACGTACGAGGTGGAAAGAGGAAGGATCGACGCGGCAAACAGCGAAGCGTTAAGCAAGCCAATCGCGAAAAGTGCGCTGGCCCATTTGCCGGCAAGCGGCTTCAGCGCGAGAGCCGCGGTACCGGCATTGTCAATGTCGTGGACTCCGTTCGCAAAAAGTGTGGAAGAGGTGCACACAATGATAAAGAAAACGATGATCATGCAACTGATGCTGCCCACCAGCACATCATTCCGCGTGGCGGGGTACTGGCGCGGGCCAACTCTTTTCTCAACGACGGCCGCTTGCAGGTAGAAGTGTTGCCATGGTGCGATGGTGGTTCCCACTAATCCGGCAAGGATGATCGCGTAACCGGCGCTGAAGGGCGGAACTTGCACGAACGGGCGAACCGTTGGGATGTAATGCATCAACTGCGGCGGCAGCAGGTGGAGCAGCGCAATCAGCCATTCCGGCTTGGCGAAAAATGCCGAAACCACATAGGAGAGATACACCACGCAAATACTCAGAAAAATTCGTTCGACCCATTTGGCCGTGCCTGCAACCACGATCGCCCAGACCAGCAAACCAGCCAGCGGCACCGAAATGAACCGGCTGACGCCAAACGTCTCGCTCGCCCAGAAAACGCCTGTGAACTCCGCCATGACATTGCCGAGATTCACGACGAGGATTGCAGCCATCAGAAAGAACGTAACGCGAAATCCGAACTCCTCGCGGATTAAGTCAGACAAACCCTTGCCTGTGACTGCTCCCATCCGCGAGCACATTTCGAGAGAAACGTAGAGCGCAATGGTCATCGGAATCAGCGACCAAAGCACTGTGTTCCCATATTTTGCTCCAGCTTGCGCGTAGGTGTAGATTCCACCGGCATCGTTGTCGACGTTGGACACGATCAGGCCCGGCCCGACGACCGCAAGAAACAGAGCAATCCGATGGCGATAGGGACGCACCACGGACATTACCCGTTCTACGCGTTCTGTCCATCCCGCCCACTGCGCTTCAATGTTCTCGCGGTTCCACATCCGGTAGAGTCCTTCCCCGTTACTTCAAAAGTCTTGATACCACGTCGTCCACGGTAATCGCGCCGATGGGGCGCTTATCTTCATCGATAATCGTCAACATCCGCAGATTGTATTTGTCGAAAATTTCAAATACTTCCTTTTCGCTGGCA